>NZ_CAXAXI010000013.1:0-67279 GCF_963972995.1 uncultured Altibacter sp. | reverse complement strand
CCTTAAAACAAACAGTCCTTTGGGTACCGCAATGTAGAATCGGGTATCTTTTTCTTTGGCGATGGCGATAATATTGCGTAATGAGATATTTTGAAAATATCCGCTTGTTACCGGCGTATACGAATGCCACTCCTTGGTTTCCGGAAAGTTCTCGATGAGGGCGGCGTCCTTTTCATTCTCCTTTTCAATGATTGTAGTTAAACGTGTGCGAGATTTATCGTAAATGGAATCTAAAATGTTATTGATCTGGATGCTTTGGGAAATGGTGTGAATAAAATACAAGAACAACACCAAACATACTATCGTAAGTATAATACCTAGTAGGATCGAAAATCCGGGTAAGGTATATTTTTCATCTGCAGGTTCGACAGAAAATAAGGTGAAGATATTATAGAGTATGGTGGCGAGATAAGCACCTAAGATGATTTGATGGTTTTTATCGGAGATCAAACCCGGTAATAATCTGGGAGAGAAGTTACTGGATGCCTGACTAAGCAATAACATCACCATCGAAAAACTGAATACCATCATAGAAATGAGCCCGCCAATACATACGCTTAAAATGGTGAGCGCAGTATCACCGTCCTCTAAAACAAGCTGTGGAAATTCCTCAATTAAATTCTTTGATATCCCTTTTTCTTCCATTGACATCATAAGAAAGGCAAATGCGAAACCTGCGATGGATATCAGAGTAGGGTAGAACGCGATCTTACTTTTTATGGTGTTGAAGAAAGTGACCAATCGCACGTAAACGTCTTTCATAAGCAACGGAATTGTTTTTAAAAGTACCCATAATAGGATGTTTTTTTCTTAAAATTCATTTAAATCTTATTCAAAATATCTTTTTATCGGTCAAAAAGGCAGCTATTTAATTCATTTACAAGTCAAAATGTCCTGTTGCGTACTATGGAATCTTTGTTGCTATCTACAGTATAGAAATAGTGAAATTTTTTATACTAAAACAGCATGAAAATAGTTAATAGAAATAAGGTTTGGTTTCCCTCCATATTTGAAGGTCTCGTACCTGAAAATAGATTGGATGTGTCTAATTATGAAAACTTTAGCATTCCGTATTCAAATATTAAAGAGAATTTTTCGACCTTTGTAATTGAATTGGCAGCGCCCGGTTTGAAGAAGGAAAATATAGCTATTGAAATCGAAAAAGAGATATTGAAAGTTTCTTCGAAATCTTCCGAAAACGAAGAAGAGATTAAAGAAGAAAAGACTCCTTTTACATACACTCGTAAAGATTTTGATTTTACAAATTTTGAGCGATCTTTCGCGCTTCCGGAAACTGTTAAAGCCGAAGAGATCGAAGCTTCTTACACGAATGGAATTGTAACGATTCTCATTCCTAAAAAAGAAGCGAAGAAAGAAATTAAAAGAATGGTTGAGATTTCATAATTGAAATTTAATTTGGTTAGTTAGTTGAAAATGACCACGTGCTACTCAATCGGTACGTGGTTTTTTTATACCCGAGATTCACTACATCAATCGCGTCCTCTTCTACGTCTGCCTTGGGTTCGATCAGTACGTTTTGCTTGCGGCGCGTTATCCGATTTTGAAACAGCATCTTGTAACCCCTGTAATTCTTTCGTTGTAAGATTTCTCCATGATCCTGTGGGTAGATCACCCAATTGAATATTCATAATACGTACACGTTTCAACTCCACGACCTCATATTCCAAATACTCACACATACGCCGTATCTGTCGATTTAATCCCTGAACCAAGATAATCCTGAAAACAAACCGGCTTACTCGCTCGACCACACAAGGTTTTGTCGTTACCTCCAATTCATGCAGCGGTACACCCTGACTCATTTTTTTTATAAAATCATCGGTCACCGGTCGATCTACCTTAACGATGTACTCCTTTTCATGTTCATTCCCGGCTCTCAGAATCTTATTCACAATATCGCCATCGTTGGTCATTAACAACAATCCTTCACTGGGCTTGTCCAATCTACCCACATGAAAAATTCGTTCCTTATGATTGATAAAATCAACCACATTTCCTTCCACGCGTCGGTCTGTGGTGCAGGTTATTCCTACCGGTTTGTTCAAAGCGATATATACTAGGGTGTCGTTCTCGGTGATCAATTTACCATCTACCCGAATTTCATCATCGGGCATGGCACGGTCCCCTAAAGTAACCTTTGTCCCGTTTAATGTTACGCGACCTTCTTCAATAAAGGTATCTGCCTTTCGACGTGAGCAAAAGCCACTGTCGCTAATGGCCTTATTAATTCTTATGGAATCGGGATGGTTTGACATAGCATACAAAGATACTACAATGGAAACGTTCTTGGAAAAAAGGTTAAACTTCCATTAAAGAAGAAGTTAGTTTTTTAGGGTTTCAGTATTTTTAAAACCTAACAACACATTATGGCCATATTGGGTAGTATCATAAAAGCCGCAATCGATCTTAGAGATTCTTTGGTTTCTGAAAAGACACCTGCTCAAGCACAACAGGAAGTGCTCAAACAGTTATTGGAAACGGCCAAAGATACCGCATTTGGCAAATACTATGGGTTTAAAAAGATTCTTGAGTCTCAAGATATTACCTCTGCTTTTTCTGAAGGAATTCCCTTTCACGATTACAATAAGATGAAAGAAGATTGGTGGGATCGTGTCATTGAGGGAATGGAGGATATAACATGGCCCGGAAAACCTTCGTATTTTGCACTAAGTAGTGGAACCACAGGAAAATCCAGTAAACGTATACCTGTGACCAACGATATGATAGATGCCATTCGAACGGCGGGCATCAAGCAGGTTGGAGCATTGACTAATTTCGACCTTCCTTCCGATTTTTTCGAAAAGGAGATCATGATGTTGGGAAGTTCAACCGACCTTCAATCGCGCGGAGAGTTCCTTGAAGGCGAGATCAGCGGTATTAGTGCCAGTAATATTCCGTTCTGGTTTCAGGGGTATTACAAACCGGGCGAGGAGATCGCAAAGATTGATGATTGGGATGAGCGTGTAGAAACCATAGCCAAGCGTGCAAAAGAATGGGATATAGGGGCATTGAGCGGAATTCCTTCTTGGATGGAACTTATGATGAAGAAAGTGATCGACTATCACAATGTGGAGACCATTCATGAGGTATGGCCCAACCTGCAGGTGTATACCAGTGGGGGCGTGGCATTCCAGCCGTATGAAAAAAGTTTCAAGCAGTTATTGTCTAAACCTGTAACGGTAATCGATACCTACCTTGCTTCAGAAGGATTTATCGCCTTTCAGCAAAGGCCGGATACCACATCCATGAAATTAGTGACCGATAACGGGATCTATTTCGAATTTGTTCCTTTTAAACCAGAATATATCCTTGAGGACGGCTCTCTGGACCAAGAAGCTCCCGTGGTGGGTCTTTCAGATGTACACACAGATACAGATTATGTATTGCTCATTAGCACTGTTTCCGGTGCATGGCGTTATCTTATAGGTGATACCATTGCCTTTACCAATGTTGAAAAGGCAGAGATCAAGATCACCGGACGTACTAAATTTTTCCTCAATGTTGTGGGCTCTCAACTTTCGGTCAACAAAATGGATACGGCACTGCGTGAGCTTGAAGAAAAATTTGATATTGAAATCCCGGAGTTTACATTAGCAGCTATTAAGATCGATAATGAGTTCTACCATAGTTGGTACCTGGGAACGGAGGCCGATACAGATCCCGAAACACTTTCTCAAGCATTGGACGAGGCATTAAAAGAAGCCAATAAGAATTACAGGGTTGCCCGATCCAAGGCGTTGAAAGGCGTAAAGGTCACAACCGTTTCTCCCAATGTTTTCTACGAATGGAATGCGCGTAACAAGAAGAAAGGCGGACAAGTTAAAATGGAACGGGTCATGAATGAGGAGAAATTTGCCGATTGGGAAGCATTCGTTAGAACGCAATAGGGGATCACGCTAATTCTCCTTCGTTAATCAGCTGCATAACTTCTTCAGGAGACATGTACAGTCTGCGAATGCGCTCTTTGTATTTTTCTGAAATATGCGCATGGTCCAAAATAAAATTCTTGGTTTGTAAAATATAATCTCCCATCCCGTGCCGAATGGCATACGTATCTGCTGCACGTTCTACTTCTTGAATATGCGCCCGAGAATATAAATACTTCAGCCCAAAAAACAGCATTGAGAAGCGGCCCCGGTTCCTGTAATCCATGACATGACCCAACTCGTGGCCCAACCAACCAACGATCACATCACTTGGAATATCCTCAATAGTGAATTCCTCCTGTTCGATCTGTATGCGTCTACTTATGAGAATAATGTAAGAACGATTCTTTCGAGAGGTCAAAAAACTTTTCCAAGTAGGCTGTGCCTGCATGGTCGATTTCTTGATATTATTCTTGAATCTAAAGATGATCTCGCTTTCATAGAGTTCCGGAAAGTGCGAAAGCGCCGTTATCGCTTCTTTTCGGATACTTTTAGGGATTACTTTGTTGTCAAGATTAATGTCTTCTGAAGTTATCATACGGAAATATACAAACTCCCGAAGCCACCGACTGTTAAGGGGGTTATAAAACTTCTTCCAAACCTTTCTGAAGAGTTTTGATCTTATCCCGAAGCTTTGCAGCCATCATAAAATCGAGATCCTTGGCTGCTTTTTCCATGGCCTTGCGGGTATCGCGTATCTTTTTTTCGATCTGCGCCTTGGTTAGATAGACATCATCCGGCTCAGCCGCAGCTAGGGTGTCTGCAGTCTCAAAGGTGTAGGCTTCCTGTTTCGATTTGGTTAGAGAATTCTCGAAGGATTTTTTTATGGCCGTTGGTGTGATATTATGTTCTGCATTGTACTCCAATTGTTTTGCTCTTCGGTATTCGGTTCCGTCAATGGTGGCCTGCATACTTTTAGTGATCTTATCAGCATACATGATCGCCTTTCCGTTGAGGTGTCGCGCTGCACGCCCTACTGTTTGTGTGAGCGATCTGTTACTTCGCAAGAAACCTTCTTTATCGGCATCAAGAATAGCAACGAGGGACACCTCTGGAAGATCGAGTCCTTCTCGTAAAAGATTGACCCCTACCAATACATCGAAAAGCCCTAAGCGTAGGTCCTGCATGATCTCGACACGTTCCAAAGTATCTACGTCGCTGTGGATATACCGACACCGTATCTGTACACGGGTTAAATATTTGGTTAATTCCTCAGCCATTCGTTTGGTAAGGGTCGTCACCAAAACCCGCTCGTCCTTTTCAATACGCAACTGGATCTCTTCTAAGAGATCATCGATCTGGTTGAGGCTTGGCCGTACTTCAATAGGAGGGTCTAACAATCCGGTGGGACGAATGATCTGTTCGACATAGACACCACCACTCTTTTCTAGCTCGTAGTCTGCCGGTGTAGCACTTACATAGATCACTTGGTTCTGTAATGCTTCAAACTCTTCGAACTTTAGGGGTCTGTTGTCCATGGCAGCCGGTAATCTGAAACCGTATTCTACCAAATTTTCCTTTCGCGAACGATCTCCGCCATACATAGCACCCACTTGAGGTATGGAAACGTGGCTTTCATCCACGATCATTAGATAATCTTCAGGGAAATAATCCAGAAGGCAGAAGGGACGTGTACCCGGTAATCTTCGGTCCAAATAGCGGGAATAATTCTCGATACCACTGCAATACCCCAGTTCCCTTATCATCTCCAAATCAAAATTTGTACGTTCTTCCAATCGTTTTGCCTCCAAGTGCTTGCCGATCTCTTTAAAATAATCGACTTGCTTTACTAGATCATCCTGAATATCCCGAATAGCACTTTGTAAGACGTCCGGAGAGGTAACAAACATATTGGCAGGATAGATGTTGAGACGGTCATATTTTTCAACGACCTCATTCGTTTTCGGATCAAAAGATTCGATCTCTTCGATCTCATCACCAAAAAAGTGAATGCGGAAAGCCATATCGGCATAACTTGGAAACACATCTACCGTATCTCCTTTTATTCTGAAACGACCGTGGTTGAATTCAGCTTCGGTACGTGAATAGAGGCTCTGGACCAGCATGTGTAATAACTTGGTGCGTGAGATGATCTGTCCGTTCTGTAAGCTGATCACGTTCTTCTGAAACTCTACAGGATTCCCAATACCGTATAAACATGACACCGAAGCCACCACCAACACATCACGCCTTCCCGAAAGGAGGGAGGAGGTTGTACTCAATCGCATCACCTCGATCTCTTCATTGATAGAAAGATCTTTTTCAATATAGGTTCCGCTGGAAGGTATGAACGCTTCCGGCTGATAATAATCGTAATAGGACACAAAGTATTCAACCGCGTTATTCGGGAACAGGTTCTTGAACTCGGTATACAATTGCGCGGCCAGTGTCTTATTATGCGCCAGCACGAGTGTGGGTTTTTGTACCGCTTCCACCACATTGGCCACGGTAAAGGTCTTTCCGCTTCCCGTAACGCCTAAGAGTGTTTGGTATTTTTCATCGGATTCAAGCCCTTCGACCAAGGATTGGATCGCTGTGGGCTGGTCGCCTGTGGGTTTAAAATCGGATGTGAGTTTGAATTTCATAGGGTTTTTCAATGCAATGTAAAGGTAAAAAAACCTAAAAGTATTTGGATTATTTACAGCTAAAAGAAATAGTGAACCTTTATTCCTGCGGAAATATTTATTCCCGTGACACTACCTTCCTCTTTTTTCAAGTTAAAAGAGTCGCCTAGCTTAAATATCTCAAAAAAAACAGGAACATATACTATATCTGTTTCTTCCGGATTCACAATATTCTTATAAGAGATATCGCGCGTTTTCAGTCCTAATCCATAATACAGATCGAGTCCAAAGCGGTTGCTTAGGGATATCAAGTGGCCGTGCTTTAAATGAAATCCGTATTTTCTTCTCTCAAAATCTGCCCGATCAAATTGGATCTCGGTATTGCTTCCTTCGGGAACATACACTTTGTTTATGAATAAGTCGGTATGCTGAATGTAAAATATTTCAAAAGAAAGATAGTTCGTCATCCTTTGCCTTTGCGTATAGAATAAATAGACCTCGGGCCTGATTTCCCAGAGTCGGTAATCAATGCCACGATTATCCGAATGAATCGTAAGATCCTCATCACCATATCCGAGATCTAGTGAAGCTCCCCATTTTTCAGTCCACCTGTGAAAAATGCCCATGCGGTATCTGGGATGTACCGGATCTACTGCTGTTGCGACATCAAATGAAAGACTTGTATTTCGGAGTTTTTTATTATGTATACTATCAGTATCGGCCGATTGGGAATACACTTTTAAAGGAAGTATTAACAATAAAGTGTAAAAAATGAATTTATTTGAAATGGTCATTAATTCTATACACGTGTTATATTATTGTAGGCTTATGTTTATGTAAATCGATACGATTACAAGCGAAATAAGAATTTGATACCTAACGCCATACTCAACCCAATATTACTTCCTTGATTTCGGTATAATCCATTGAATATTGGATATTCATCCTCGGGATCGTTGTCCTCACGGGGATCGATCAGGTTGTTGAATTCTATATCTCTGTAGCGAATACCAATCCCATAATACACGTTGACCCCGAAACGTTTACCAAAAGCAATCAATGCTCCGTATTTAATATGCGCTCCTTGCTTTTGACGACGATAATCGGCCTCGTCGTAGCGAACAATACCAGCCTCGTTTTCAGGGTAATAATAATTCGAAATAATAGTTTCGGTATGATTTATATAAAATAGCTCGGCAGCGAGATAGTGCTCCACGCTTGAAGTTGCTTTAAAAATGTAATAAGCTTCAGCCCTTACCTCCATCAGTTTGTAGTTTTCAGAAGCGATATCAGAGAATTTTGTTATCGAAATACCTTCAGAACCGTAGCCAATATCCACGCTTGCTTTCCAAGATGTACCAAATCCATGAATGTAACCCAAACGATATCGAGGTGTACCAAAATTGAATGGCGAAGTGACGTCAAAAGAAAGGTAGGAAGGACCCTGTGTTTGAATTTCAGTGGAAACCTCCTGTTCTTGTGCGTTTACAATTACACCTATTATTAAACATAGATACTTAAAAAAGTTTTTCATATACCGGATAACTATAACACATGTTAGTAATTGATATAGACAAATCCTAGATACGGATTCGGGAATTCGGGATCGTTCAATTGCAATACATAATAGTACGTTCCCACCGGAACTAAGTTTCCGGTAAAGAGAAGCCCTTCAGTAGCAATCCCATCCCAAAAGCCATCGTCGTTTTTGGAGGTGTGGATGAGGTTTCCTTCCCGCGAATAGATCTGTAATTCAAAATCAGAAAAGACATTCAGCAATCCTGTGATCTCAAAGAGGTCGTTAATGCCGTCGCCATTAGGGGAAAATCCTTGCGGAATAAAAGGCGCACAATTTTCGGTAGTCAACAAGAATTCGCCCACGGTAAAGCATATCTCATTTTCAAGGCGTACGTAGATCGTTTGAGGATCGCTACCGTTAACATATGCTCCCGGGTCACTAATAGGTGCTTCTTGTGCCACGGCATTGTCGAAGGTGGTGTAATAAGTGATCTCATCGTTTGGATCTGTAGAAATAAGATCGTTCTGTACGGTTAAGTCAAAAGTGGCGGTGTCGTTTCCTTCATCACATAACAAAAGAGCTGGCAGTGAACCAATGGGAGGGATGCTTCCAAACACCACGTTTAGATCAAAAGTATTATTGAAATCGTTCAACTCGAACACGACGCCGTTGCCGGTGCCGTCGTCATCCACCACGGCTGTGAGCAAGAACATGTCCGGTGTATTCTCGGGCAGGGTAAATTCGATCACACCCGCTTCATTACCGCCAATGGGTATTATAGTGTTGGTTTGTGTTTGTGCTACCAAAAGACCGTCCACATAGAACGCAATAGGAGTATTTGCAGGAAGTTCGGCGGTTGCTTCCAGGTTATAGACTGTATATTCAACTACAAGATTGCGTTGGCGACAGGCATTGAGATCATTATCTATGGTAATGGTAGCATCGGGTAACGGGCAATCGACCACTTCAATAGCAAAACTATCAACAACAAAACAGTCGGGATTACTTACCCGTATCCAGATGGTTTGCGGATTAGAAGTATTTTGGTATGCTTCAGGATTTGGGATCGGGTCTTCATTGTCCAAAGCATCTGTTTCGGAAAGGTGGTAGGTAATGGTATTTACCGGATCGATCTGTGCGGTTGCTTCGGAAAGATCGAACAATTCGGTACCAAAAACATCACAAAGCTCAAGATCTGTAAGGCCAATAATCTCGGGAAAAACGAGAAGATGAAAATCCAGTAGAAATCCGTTATTAGCTTCATTTGTCTCATTGACGACACCCATACCGGTACCATCGTCATCTACGAATGCCTTTAGAACGAAATCGGCAGGGATTCCATCCGGTATCGTGAGGCTAATGGAGCCACTCTCCGAACCGCCAATAGGCAGTTCCATGGTGGTAGCAGCTTGCCCGATAAGTTGTGTATTGGCATAGAAAGCTATGGGCGTATTGGCCGGAAGTTCGTCGGTGCTGTTTACATTGTAGACCGTGTAATCGACATCAATATCCCGGTCCCCGCACTCGGTAGCACCTGTCACCATATCGATCTCTATGGTCGCATCTGGCAGCTCGGTATTGAGAACTGTGATTACATTGTTAACGATCACAAAGTCTTGACCCGAGGTGAGACGGATGGTAGCATTCTGATCTCCCGGTTGAATGTTGTTCTCGATATCGTAGAAATCGATGTCCATATTATACAGATCGTTCGCTCCCGTAAAACTGTTGGTGCTGTTAAATTGGTTATCTGCCGGATTCAGCGGTGGGTTGCTAATTACATTTCCATTGATTTCCAGTGTTTCATTTACAGCTAGCGATGCATCCCCTTCCCACGTAAGGAAACCGATCTTAGCACCCATATTATCCAACACATTCAAATTGTCCAAGGTGATAACTAATTCGCTGTTTACTGCTGAAACGAATTCGAACCCATCAAAAATATTTACCTGATTAAGTGGTAGTGTTGGATCCTCGTATATGATGTTAATAGCCCAACCCCCAAAATTCGTAGTACTACCGGCACAATAATTAATAATATCTGCTGTGATGTCGAATTCTGAAAGTGTATAGGTACCGTCACCTGTACTTTGTACAAGGTCCGTCACATCTGCGTACGCTCCAAAGTAAACACGTGTTGGATTTGTAATGAGCTCAAACGTGCGTTCGGCCACGATAGGCGTGCCGTTAAGTACTACCTCAAAGTCTCCTTCGCTCGAACCGGCCCAATAGAGTTGTGCGGCTATTAAAGTTCTTCCCGCTCCAAGAACATATTCGGCACTGCTCTCGGTTAAAATCTCGCAAGGTGCCGGATCCCCGTCTATCACAGTATTTTCGGTCAAGTTAAGCGTATTGCCAAACGCCAAGTAATCATAGCGACCATTGTATTGTTGAAAAAGTGTAACCTCCTGTGACAGTGCTGGGAAAGCTATCGATAGAAGTAATAGAATAAGTGTACATTTTCGGAATCCCATAGCGCATATTGATTGCTTTTTCAATATAGGGAAATTTATACTAGTTTCCGAAGAGAAAAGATCACTACTATTACAGATCTCTTCCTTTTAAGATAAGGAAGGACCAGTAAATAAATAAAAAAGTCCATACCAATGCGATGCCAATAGCAATGGGTGAAACATCATAACTTTTGGTAAAGGCATCTCCTAACTGACTCGCGGCAGATTGCACGGCCCCCAATCGCGAAAACGGTTCAATGATAAGATTTGACATCGCTTCCAAGGGAAAGAACTGCATGACCGTTTCTGCTACATCGCTGTCTCGAAACAACCTCCATTCCAATACGCCGTAAAGGATCTTTTCAATAATATACCAGATAATTAGGAACCCTAAGGCAAAAGCCGAACGTTTTACCAATACACCTAGAAATAGGCAGAAAGAAAAGAAGGCTACCAGCTTTATAAAATATGCCAAGATGTATTCAAAGTCACTAAAAATGATCCCTATCTCCTTGTAATCTGAAAAGCTCATCCCCAATATAAAGGATACTATAAAAAGAAATATCGTAGAAATGACGGCAAACAATAGCACCGTTAGAAATTTAGAGATCACAAACTCCCTCTTGCTCAAACCGTCTATTAGGTTTTGTTTTAGGGTTCTGTAGCTGTACTCATTGGACATCATAGAAACAATAACTATGGCTAAGAATATCTTCAGCAAAGCACCCATGTACGAGTTAAAATGCCATATAAAAGGGAAATTGAAGATCCCTTGATCGGCCACCCTAAAATTAAAACTTCCAAAATTAAATTCTATGGAAGCGATCAAAGCGATAAAGGTGATCAAAACAAAATACACAATGGATATCACCTTGGCCGCACGGTTGTATCTTAATTTTTGAAGTTCTATGTTGAGCAGTCGTAGCATGTTGTTAGTTTTGGTTTTTGGTAAGTTCAAGGAATTGTTCTTCAAGGCTTTCCTTGCGCTTTACTAAGTGGGAAACCACAATGCCTTTGTCAAACAAGAAGCGATTGAGTTCGGCACTGTCCATAGGGACATTCAAATAAGCGATCAATAATTCACCTTCACGCTTCAGCGTTCCAAAATTGGAATTTCCTTCGAGCGTAGTTTGTAATGCCGCCATATCTGCACTTTGCAACGTAAAGAAACCGTGACTGGCATTCATAGAATCAACACTTCCTACATAGAGACTTTTTCCTTTTCGAAGGATCACCACATGCGTACATACCTTTTCTACTTCATCTAGTAAATGGGAAGCCAATAAAATGGTTGTACCTTCTGAAGCAATGCGCTTGATGATCTCCCTAATTTGATGAATCCCCTGCGGATCCAAGCCGTTGGTGGGTTCGTCCAAAATAAGGATCTCAGGGTCGTTGAGCAATGCCGAAGCGATCGCCAAACGCTGTTTCATTCCCAAAGAAAAAGTACTGAATTTGCTGTTCTTTCGCTCCAGTAAACCTACGATTTCCAATTTTTCTTCCACCTTTGATGCATCGACCTCTTTAATCTTACATACCAGTTCCAAATTCTGAACGGCTGTCATATAAGGATAAAAATTGGGTCGCTCAATAATTGCGCCCACCTTCTTTAAAGCTTCGTGTGTGGTGCCTTTTCCATCGAACCAATGAAACGTTCCGCTGGTCTTATTCACTACATTGAGTACAATTCCCAAGGTGGTACTTTTCCCACTTCCATTGGGACCTAAGATTCCGTAGACATTGCCTTTCTCTATGGTGAATGTTAGATCGTCTACTGCCGTAATGGGTCCAAAACGTTTGGTTAGATTGTTAATGGTGAGAATGCTTTCCACAAGCTTGCGTGTTTGATTAGTTATCTATCTGACGATTGTCTCTAAGTTTTGTTACAAATTAGCTTTTTTGCTCTTGGTTGAAATATACAAGATAGTAATACATCTGCTTTTCCTCATCCCAACCTTTTTCAACGAATTTCTCGGCACTTTCGGCGTTGATAAAATCTAATTTAATTTGAATATTCGTATCGAGATTGATCACATTCTTGATTTTCTTTCGAGCAGCCGTGACCGCTGTATTGGCAATAGGAAAGGTGGTGAGGTCTTCGATGCTGTATTTGGGAGCACGTTCCGACTTGTAATGATTGAATTCAGGAATGAGGTCCGGGTTGTCTATCACTTCATTGACAAAGGCAGATTCTTCAAAAGTGTCGTTCTTTGCAAAATGATTGACTGCACGGTTCATGAACATCACCTCTTCCCTTTTATCTTCGGCAGGGAAAACAACATCTTTAGCGAAATCCTGACAAAATTTCAAATATTTCTTCGTCAAGAAATTCTCATCTTCAAAAGCATCAACACCCAAAAAACTTTCCAGCCAGTAGCGTGCATCGTAACGATTGCTGTCTACCGATAGTACTTTGTAACCCTCGTCCTTCTTTACGTTGAAGATCAAACAGCCCTTATCGAGCTTATTGAGATTCACCCCCTGCTGCAGGTTGGCTTCCAACTGATTCTCTTTTTCTGAAAACTGAAGGAAATCTTGTTTGATCTCCGATTTGAAAATGCCGATTCCGTCTACTTTTTCATTATCAATCTGAAGGTTCTCAAAGTATGCGACATACACTTCGCCACTCTTAATATGTGGATGTGTGGATTGGTCGTACAGGTGTTTGGTGATCTTCTTGGTCTGCTCATGAATGCTTTCCGGTTGCCCAAATACTTCGGAAGCAATGGTGAATAATTCATGAAATTCGAGATCGGTTTCATGCGTAAATTGATAGTAATTCTCTTCCTTGTCACGAAACGGTTTCAGAAAAAATTCCTTTAAGAGCGGGGTCAACTCATCGTTAGTTTTATATGGCTCCGAAGAAAGTAATATGGGTTCGTTTTTGCTCTTATTGCCTACGCGATGTATGGAAAGTGACGCAATATGCGCCGAATATAGATTTATCATTCGTTGGAATCGGGTTTTAAATATTTAGTGCGTGAAAAATGACGGGAATTATTTAGTTCCAATTCTCGTCAAAATCAAGGTTGTCATAATCTTCAGGGTCAAGATCGTATTCTTCGTCGAAGTCATCGTCCTCGTCTCCTTCTGCCAAAAACTCAGCTTCCGGAGCTTCTTCAGGGATCTCACCGTGTGCAAACATTAGATTGGGATAGATCATTCCTGCTTCTGCTTCCGCGATCGCTGCTAATTCCACTAAGAAGGTCCACATGGACAAAAAGTCGTAGATATAGATCATTTTGGTTTCCTCTTCAGAAACAACATCCTCAATAAGTGTTTCATTCATAACACGCAATGCACCGGGTTCTTCACTCATATCGAATAAAGCGATTTCCTCATTTTGCTCCCAAGCATCGTTACTGGTATAGAAGGAAGCCATTTCCTGACCCCCAAAACCGAACGCCTGGGTAATTGCATTGTGAAAATCTTCAAGAGTGTCACTTGCTTCAATTTCAATGTCTCGAAAAACATCTTCATGGGTGTCTAGAATTACTCTGAAACGATAGATCATGATACTGAAAAATTAAAGGGCAAAGTTACGAACTTTTCCACTCATTCCTTTGCTGAAAGACCTGTAAAACCATGTAAAATTGAATGCCGAATAGTACCGCAGCCAAAACCAGATGTATGGGTTGAGACAGTATAGGAAAATCGAAATAATACATAGAGATTCCTGTAATAGCCTCTGCGACCACTAGAAATAACAATAAAGTGGTTCGCTTTAAGCCGTAGTCTAAAACCCTGTTATAATACCAAATCACCAAATGCACCAGCACAATAAGTATTGAAAAACTGCGGTGAAAGTAAAATGTAAGATCGGGATTCGTAAGCCATTGCGATTTTGCTTCATACCCTACTAATGCGACCTGTTCATCCACAAATTGCCGTACTTGAGTGCCCAAAACGATCTGTGCAAAAGTGAAAATAAAAGCGAAGAGGACCACGTAGCGATACCCGAATGAGACATTGTAGTTTTTATGCTTTTTCTTGGCAATGTACAGCAAGTACAACAGCAGCGCAACGATCACGAGCGCCATGACCATGTGAACAGTGATCTTGGCAGGAGCCAATACCGAATATACCACTGTGGCCCCTAGCCAGGCTTGAAAACCCAATAAAAAGACGGCTAGCCAAGACAGCACGGGAATGCGTTTTTTCTGTTTCCACTTTCTGAAGGAAATTACGGCCATGATCAAGATCGCGAGACCGGAGAGCGCTCCAAATAATCTGTTGATATATTCGATCCACGTATGCCATACATTGAAGATGGCGTAGTCGTGTTTCGTATATGCCTTCCAAGAAGCAGGGTTATAGGTTGCCGAAGTTGTAAAATCTTCAACCGCGACCTTTAAACTATCATTGCGAATAATGACCTGTCCTTCTTTAAAACTTCGGTTAGGTTGCCACTCCAATTCTGAAGCATCGGTAGGAGGGATGTAATACCCAAAACATTTAGGCCAATCCGGGCAGCCCATTCCGGAGCCCGTCATGCGCACCATGGCTCCTGCAATGATTACCAAATAGACTAAGATGAGTGAAATTTTAACCCATTTACGGTACATTATTTTACAGGTGTTAAGTTAAGTTCAGCGCCTTTTTTCAGCATATAGTCTCGGGCAGCGGCATATTCATTAGGGATTTCTCCTTCGAGTATGGCCTCTTTAATAGCATCTTTAATGATCCCGATCTCACGGGAGGGTTTAAGACCGAAGGTTTCCATGATTTCTTCACCACTCACAGGGGGTTGGAAATTCCGAATGTGATCGCGCGCTTCTACTTCCTCGATCTTATCGCGTACTAATTTAAAATTATTTTGGTACTTGTTGAATTTCTTGGGATTCTTTGTGGTGATATCTGCTTCGCAGAGGGTCATAAGATCTTCTACATGATCCCCGGCATCAAAAATTAGGCGACGTACCGCGCTGTCGGTTACATCGCTGGCCAACACAATAGGACGAGAACTCATAAGGACCATCTTTTGAACAAATTTCATCTTATCGTTCAGAGGCATTTTCAACCGTTTGAACAATTTATACACCATTTTGGCGCCCACGAATTCATGCGCGTGAAAGGTCCAACCTATCTTTTTATCGAATCGCTTGGTTGGAGCTTTCCCTATGTCGTGAAGTAAGGCGGCCCAGCGAAGCCATAGGTCGTCGGTGGTCTTCGAGATGTTATCGACAACTTCCAAGGTATGCCAAAAATTATCTTTATGGCGTTGACCTTCTTTTTCTTCGATGCCTTCCAGTGCTACCAGCTCCGGAAAAATGTATGGTAACAATCCTGTTTTGTGCAAAAGGGTAAATCCCTTAGAAGGCTGATCTGCGAGCAGGATCTTATGGATCTCGTCTACGATTCGTTCTTCCGATATGATTTTTATGCGATCTGAATTTTTGGTAATGGCATCCAAGGATGCTTTTTCAATGGTAAAATCCAATTGTGTTGCAAACCGAATGGCACGCAACATACGTAGTGGATCATCACTGTACGTGATTTCAGGGTCGAGTGGTGTTCTAATTACTTTCTTCTCAAGATCCTCTCGTCCGTTAAAAGGATCTAAAAGCACTCCGTATGTATCCTTTTGAAGGCTTAGTGCCAATGCATTGATCGTAAAATCCCTGCGGTTCTGATCGTCTTCCAGGGTACCGTTCTCTACGGCCGGATTGCGGCTGTCTTCGGTATACGATTCTTTTCGAGCCCCCACAAATTCCAGTTCTATCGCTCCAACCTTCAGCATGGCAGTGCCGTAGGTCTTAAATATGGAAACCTTCGGCTTGCCGGGCAACAATCTGGCAACTTCTTTCGCCAAAGCAATGCCGCTGCCTACAGCAACGATATCAATATCCTTCGCATCTCCGCGGTTCAGAAGAAAATCCCTTACATAGCCTCCTATCACATAGCTATCCATTTTCAAATTACTGGCAGCTTGTGAGATCAAAGGAAAGATGGGGTGGTCTAATGCGGTTCTATACGTAGGATTTGGATGCATTCTTAAGGTCTAATTACGTGCACGGTACCATCCTTTTTTAGCTTGATGATCGACGAGGGCGAAACGGATTTTCTATCGCGATGCAAATTTACGACATAGTCCACGCCCTCCAAAATTTGAGGGCTCATTTCTTGAAAATGCATTGGGGTGGGTTCCCCGCTCATATTAGCCGAAGTCGATACCAAAGGTCGGCGCAACCTGCGGATCAAGCCGTTACAAAACGAGTCTTTGACTACGCGTATGGCGAGCGAGTTATCTTCAGCTATTAAATTTTCTGCCACGCGAATAGGGTCGTCATAAATAATAGTGGTGGGCTTATTGGCGAACTTCAGGATATCGTAAGCTACTTCCGGAATGCGCTCTACATACTGTTCCAACATGCGAAAATCGTTCACCAAACAGATCATGGATTTGCGCTCTTCCCGTTTTTTAAGTTGAAATATCTTTTGCACAGCGGCAGGTTGTGTTGCGTCACAGCCAATGCCCCAAACCGTGTCCGTAGGGTACAGAATGATTCCCCCTTTCTTTAAAACTTCCAAGCAATTGGTTATCTCTTGTTCCATTAGTACATTTTTTGAATTCTATTTTTTTCTGAAAGGTATTGAGGTGCGGTCTCGTGTAACGGGATGTCTTGCAGTATGCGCTCGTATAGAACGAGGTACTTTTTTGTCATCACTTCGGAATTAAACTTTGAAACAGCATACGCATGGCAATGTTCCGGATTGTATTGAAAGTCACGAATAGCTGTTACAAGTTCTTCCGAAGCATATGAAACCAACCCTACTTCGGGAATGATCAATTCCGGTAAGGACCCATTGGCGGATCCAAAAACGGCACAACCGGCATACAAACTTTCTATAATGGCAAGCCCAAAAGGTTCATGCCATTCTACCGGAAACACCAAGGCTTTGGATCGGGACATGATCTCTATTTTCTCGCGATCATGCACCCACCCTCTAAAACGGATCTTAGGATGAACAAGGTAACGAAAGCCTCGATGTACATTACGAAAGGTCCATCGGTCACCTCCCATTATATGTATGGGAATGTTAGATCTAACGGCAATGTTCGCAGCCCCGAACACGTTTTTTACCTTCCAAGAAACCTTTCCTAAGAAATGAAGGTATCTACGCTCATGATCTAGGACCGGCTCAGGATATTCACTCCAGTCCAATCCGTTATGCACAAACACTTCAGATCCGTAGCGCTGCGCCTGATTCTTGGATATGAAGACCGTATTAGGGTCTATTATTTCTCCAAGCGCGGGATTCCCGTGCATGGTGATGAGGTATGGCTTTTGTAAGGGACGGTCGGGTCTATAGTTCATGTGCACCACATCAATATCGTCCGGGATCTGTTCGTTAAGGTCCTTTGTGACATCTAACGGAAGGACTCGTGCAAATGTACCACCGGTTCCACCAGGAACCAAAAACGTAACTTCATGTCCCAAGGCATGCAAGGCTTTTCCCAAACCCCAGATCACACGTTCCGTTCCGCCATAGGTCGTAGCTGGAATTTTTCCCGAACGGTCTACAATCAATACCTTCATGAAGTTTTCTGTTAAAGCTCAAAATTACTATATATTTGTGACTTCAACGGCAGCAAATTCCTATGAAAATACTACACATTTCCGGAGCCCGAAGTTGGGGTGGTAACGAACAGCAGTTGGTCGATCTCATACCGGAACTGGAAAAACTGGATATCGAGAATACGATCTTTGGGGTTGCCGATGCTCCCCTACACAACTATATCAAGACAACCTCCATAGCCTTTATACCGTGTAAGGATCACAAGCTCAACAAGCGATCCAATTACAGGTATCTGAAAGAAGTAGTAAAAGAGTACGCTCCCGATGTGATCCATTTGCATACCAGTGACTCTGTAACTATCTTTACCATATCCGACCTGCTACATCGATTGAGAACACCGGCCGTCTTTTCAAAAAAAGGAATGGGAAACAGTATGAGCCGACTCAGTATTTTCAAGTACAACTACAAGAATATTAAAGCCATAATCTGCGTTTCCGAAGCGGTAAAAACATCCATGGAGCAGTTGGTGATGAAGCCTAAGAATGTACATAAATTAATGGTAGTCTACGACGGGATCAACACCAACAGACTCACTCCAAAACGATTCGAAAAACTTACCGAACTCTTTAATGTCCCCCAAGGCACACCGCTCATTGGTAACATTGCCAATCATGTAAATGCCAAAGACCTTCCGGTATTGCTCCGGGCGATCCATCACATGGTGCATGAATTACACTATACAAGCTTTCATTTGGTCCAAATAGGGGAGGGCAGCCGATCGACACCCGAGTTGGAACAACTAACAGCAGAACTTGGTATTTCATCGTATATTACATGGGCGGGCTTTCAAAAGAATGCCACCGATTTTCTACCTCAGTTCACCGTGTATGTGATGAGCTCACAGCGTGAAGGATTGCCGTTGACTATCTACGAGGCATTTTACAAAAAAGTACCTGTAGTGAGCACGCGCGCAGGGGGCATCCCCGAAGTGATCGCCGATGGTGACAATGGGTTTTTGGTTGCCATCAAGGATCATGAACATCTGGCAACGAAACTAAGAGATCTCTTGGAACACAAGGAATTGCAGGCACAGTTTGCAGAACGGTCGTATCAAAAATTTCTAGCACATTTTGAAGCAGCAAAAACGGCCGCAACTACGTTAAAGATCTATGAAGGGGTACTTTCCTAAAGATATTGATCCACACCTTTTTTAACATAAGTTAATTTTTTTTCAGTGGTCTCTTTTTCAATCACATCATTAAGGTGGATATGGTTCTTATCTTGTTCTTTGTGATAGATATGATACACGATCCCTTTGTACTTAAGGCGTTTGCCTTGTACTCCAATATTGATAAGACGTTGAATCATTTCACTGTCATCAAGTCCCCAACCTGTGAGATCTTCGTTAAATCCATTTACCTTAACAAAATCATCACGCCAAAACGACATGTTGCAGCCTCTTAATTTAGAAGAACGTTCATTCTCTTTTTGATATCGATTAGCTAAGAACGGGATATGTAATGTACGGCCTCTTTTTTTTATTCCTTTTGAAAAGAAATTAAAGTGTGTTCGTTTTTCTTTAAAAAGCGTTTCCAGATACTCCTCTTGAATATTTACCCGGCTCCCATATAGGAAGACATTTTTTTCGGCTAAAGAAAGATGGTCTTTTATAAACTCTTTGTGCATAATTATATCGCCATCGATTTCAATAATGTATTCATATTTGGCACTGGCAATGGCTTTGTTCATAATGGCTGGTTTCCGATTCTTGTTATCTTCGTGCCAAATATGATGCAAGGGAACCGGAAAGTTCTTTTGAAAATGTTGTATCAAACGGGTAGTCTCTTCTTTGGAGCCATCATCGGCAATAATCACCTCGTTCGGTAAATAACTTTGGTTCTTAACACTCAATAATAATAGTTCCAATGCCTCGGGCCAGTTGTAAGTAGGAGTCACTAGAGAACAAGTTGGAAAAGAAGATTCCTTAACGGACATAGGAACAGATTTAAGTGTTGAAATATAATTTTTAAAGGTATCTTTTTTTGAATAAAATAGAAACGAATTAATAAATGTATTTTTGTACAAAAGGATTAAAACCTGAATGAATTGAAAGATATTTCATACGGTGGTAAATTGAACTTGAAAGGAACTATCTGTGCCGGTTTTCAGCATAAAGTCAGTGAAATCGTCGAAATGATCACTCATTTTGAAACGAGAGGCACCCTCCTCGGCGACGGAGAACGGAACACGATAAAGCTTTTTAACTTGGACGAATTAACGGTCAATGTGAAATCGTTTAAACGCCCCAATCTCATTAATCGCATTGCCTATCGTTATTTCCGGAAGTCCAAAGCCGAACGTTCCTACACCTACGCCAACACCTTGTTGGAAAAAGGAATTGGTACGCCCCAACCTATTGCTTATTTCGAGAACCGCGATCTTCTTGGATTGAAGGATAGCTATTACGTTAGCGAACACCTGGACTACGACCTTACGTACAGAGAACTGGTGCATCAACCCGATTATCCCGATCATGAAACTATTTTACGTGCCTTTACGGCCTTTACCTGGAAGTTACACCAACATCAGGTGCTTTTTAAGGATCATTCTCCGGGTAATACGTTAATCGTTGAACAGAATGGTCAATACCAATTCTATCTGGTAGATCTAAATCGCATGATCTTTAAACCGCTTTCCTTTGAAGAGCGAATTCAGAATTTTGCCCGCCTTACACCAAAGAAGGAAATGGTTGCCGTAATGAGCGATGAATATGCCAAACTCACAGGCGAACCTTTTGAAAAAATATTCGGATTGATGTGGGACCTTACGTCCAAATTTCAAGAAAAATACCACCGAAAAGTGCGGCTCAAACAAAAGTATCTATTTTGGCGACGCAGACCGTAAACGCTTCAATTCTTTATAACGTTCTATTACGCTCAACGCATTCAGCTTGCTTATAATCCAGCCTTTTTTGCCGTCTAAGATTCCTAAACGAATTACATAATGGTTTAGGAATTTGTACAACGGCTTTAGGTATTGTTTGAATACAGTATAGCGCTCACCTTTCAAGAATAATTCTTTTCCTTTCAAACGACCGTAAGCGATCATCTTACCCTTATAGGTGTCGTAGTTGTCGTAAAAATAATGGAGCAATTTATGCTTCAGAATACCACTTTCGCCACATACCTCTAAATTTTCATGTACCAATTTCGACGGAATGTAGGTCGCCTTATCCTTCTGAAATAAGCGGTAGATCTTATCGCTCTGCAGTCCGCTAAACCGAAGCGGTTTTCCACAGAACATAAATTGCCGGTAAAAGTAATAAGCCGCTTTTGGCTGCGGAAGCACTAGTGTGTGTTCGATCTCCTTCCGAAGCGCATCGGGAATGCGTTCATCGGCATCAAGGAACAGGACCCATTCATAGGAAGCCAAGGAGAGGGCATAGTTTCGCTGGGAAGCATAATCCTCAAATTTCTTTTGGAATACCTGCACCCGCGCATCCTTTTGAAGAAACTCAAAGGTGCCGTCGGTGCTGTAGGAATCTACCACAATAATTTCATCTGCAAAAGAGACCGTATCTATGGCTTTCGGAAGGTGTTTCCGTTCATTGTAGACGATCATTAAGGCACTAAGTTTCGACATGAGCTGTGGTTCGCGATCAAAAATAGTTATTTTTGCACAATGGCAACGCCCAAACTTTCCGTAATCCTAAGTACGTATAACCAACCGGAATGGCTGGAAAAGGTGCTGTGGGGATATGAATACCAAACCGAAGCCGATTTCGAATTGATCATCGCCGACGATGGTTCTTCGGAAGAAACCCAACGAGTAATCAATCATTTTCAGAATCAATCTCAGTTAAAGATCGTGCATGTTTGGCATGAAGATAACGGCTTTCAAAAGACCAAGATCCTTAATAAGGCCATTAAAGCTTCCACTACCGATTATTTGCTGTTTAGTGACGGTGATTGCATTCCGCGTAAGGATTTTGTAGAAAAACACCTTCTCAACAGGGCTTTCGGTTATTTTTTATCGGGAGGGTATTTTAAACTACCCATGCACATTTCAGAAATGATCACCGAAGACGACATTCGGCACGAGCGATGTTTTGATGTAGAATGGCTAAAAAAGCATGGATTGAAGTCGTCCTTTAAGAACAATAAGCTCACTGCGCAAGGTGCCAAAGAAAAATTTCTCAACTGGATCACTCCTACCGAAGCAACTTGGAACGGGCATAACGCTTCGGGTTGGAAAGAGGATATTGTAAAGGTCAATGGATTCGACGAACGCATGCAATACGGAGGGGAAGACCGTGAGATGGGGGAGCGGCTCTTTAATTTGGGCATAAAAGCAAAACAGTTGCGTTATACGGCTATTTGTGTGCATTTGGACCACGCAAGAGGCTATGTAAAACCGGAGATGCTGAAGAAGAATGCCGCCATTCGGAAAACGACCAAAGAAACAAAGTCTGTCTACACGTCTTTTGGTATCCGGAAAAGTTAAGAGGTAATTGTATGTAAAAATGTTTTAAGCTCAGGAATGATGAAGTCCGGCGCAAACTGCTTGTAAAGCTGAGCACTTTGCTTTTTATACCTTTTAGGATGCTTCTGAAATAGACCGGGATAAAAATCCTTGAGGTGTACCGATCTATGTGTACCGTCACCTTCATAACTGTTCCAAGCCTCTTTTAATATCCAAGGAGCAAAAATAGAGAAGGTAGGAATATCCAATGCTTTGGCCATATTGACTGCGCCACCTTCGTTCCCTATAAGTGCATCACAATGCGCCGTAAGCGCTAAGAATTCCCGCAGATCGTTACCATACACATCTTTGTAAATATGCTGTCGGGTGGTTTTAGCACATAAGGATATGAGGTCATCGACCTTAGCTTGTTGTTTTGGAATATAATTGAAGAGTAGTTGCGCGTTGGTATCTGCGACAATAGCATCTAGAAGTGTTGCCATATAAGGCAACGGATATGTTTTTTCGGGGCCGCTACCTAAGACCCCTATCATAAATAAAGGAGACTCTCGTGGGATCTTTTTTTCTTGAAGCACCTTTTTGGCAGCATCCAATTCGGCAGTTTGCAGATAGATTTTTGGTCTTGGTATTTCCGAAACAGCACCAAGAAGAGGTTCCATCAAAAGCACCCGATTCTCAATGGCGAGCCCTTCATCTTTGTGTGAGGTGAGAGCAGGTTTAACGGTGTGTGTATACATATGCTGTGTATACCATTTAAAATAGGAGATACGCTTTTGGGCTTTCGTGGCTTTTGTCAACAAGGCACTTCTAAGTTTAGCATACACGTCGATCACGACATCGTACTTTTCTGCGACGATCTCCTTTTGAAAGGTGTTAGCCGCTTTCTTAGAGGTTTCTATTTCAGAAGTAAACAGCCATACCCTATCTATAAAAGGATGGTGCGCTACGACAGCTTGCGTGGAAGCATTAATAAGATAATCTAATTGTGCCGAAGGATATCGTTCTCGTAACAGTTCAAAAAGAAGCGATGTGGTAAGCACATCACCAATCATTTTATGTTGTATCACGAGAATTTTCATAGATTTCAGTTACACCGCCACATCGTATTCGCGCAGTGCATCATTCAATGACGTTTTTTTATTGGTACTTTCTTTTCGCTGCCCAATGATCAAAGCGCAGGAAACTTGATATTCCCCGGCCGGGAATTGTTTGGTGTAACTTCCCGGAATAACGACCGATCTCGCGGGAACAATTCCTTTCATTTCTTTAGGAGAGGAACCGGTGACATCAATGATCTTAGTAGACGCCGTAAGCACGACGTTGGCTCCCAATACGGCCTCGGTCTCTACCCGTACACCTTCCACCACAATGGATCGTGATCCAATAAACGCATTGTCCTCAATGATTACGGGGGCGGCTTGCAGGGGTTCTAGAACACCGCCTATCCCTACACCACCACTCAAATGTACATTTTTTCCAATTTGAGCACAACTCCCTACAGTGGCCCAAGTATCGACCATGGTTCCTTCATCTACATACGCACCAATGTTCACATAACTTGGCATCATGATCACACCTTTGGAGATATAGGCCCCGTGTCTTGCCACTGCATGTGGAACGACACGAATCCCTTTTTGGGCATATCCCTTCTTTAATGGGATCTTATCGTGATATTCAAAGATCCCGACCTCCATGGTTTCCATTTTCTGAATGGGGAAATAAAGGACCACCGCCTTTTTTACCCACTCATTAACTTGCCAACCTGTTTCGGTGGGTGCAGCACAGCGTAAGCTGCCCTCGTCACAAAGGCGAACGACTTCGCGAATGGCACGAATGGTATCCGGATCTTGCAGTAAGGAACGGTCGTCCCAAGCCTTTTCAATGGTATGTTGTAATGTAGTCATGTACGATTGGAATAGAGTTCTCAAGAAACCGGGATTGTTATCTGTTTTGATGCCCCGCGTTGTCCTGAAAAGTGTTCGTTAGTAGTACAAAGATACAGGTCAAAATGAAATGTATGTACTATTTAGCATACTATTATCGAAACCCTTATTTTTGCAGCATAATGGGACGCATACTCGCTATTGATTTTGGAACGAAACGCACGGGCATAGCCGTGACAGACGCATTACAACTAATTGCTTCCGGATTAACCACAGTTGCTACTGCCGAGTTGATCCCTTTTTTAGAGAAGTACATTGCTTCGGAAGGGGTTGAATTGGTGTTGGTAGGTGAACCCAAGCAGAAAGATGGGAGCCACAGCGAGGTCGAGAAAGAGATTCAAAAATTTCTGAAAGTTTTTTCAGAAACCTTTAAAACAGTACCGGTAGTAAGAGTGGATGAACGGTTTACAAGCAAAATGGCGTTCCAAACCATGATCGATAGCGGACTCAAAAAAAAACAGCGGCAAAATAAAGCTTTGATCGACGAGATTAGCGCGACCATACTTTTACAGGATTATTTGCTTACTTTGAATCGCTAATTTTTAAAAGCTCAAAAAGTACATGTCTCCATTGAATACATTAGAAACAATTTATTAAAATGATTTTACCCATAGTAGCATACGGAGATCCGGTTCTTCGAAAAAGGGGAGAGGAGATCTCCAAGGAATATCCTAAGCTTGATGCGCTTATCGAGAACATGTTCGACACCATGTACGGTGCGAGAGGCATAGGTTTAGCGGCACCTCAAATAGGTGTTCCAATTCGTTTGTTCATCGTGGACGCCACTCCTTTTGAAGACGACGAGGATCTTACTGAAGAGGAACAAAAATTTGTTTCTACCTTCAAAAAAGTATTCATCAATGCCAAGATCGTACAGGAAGAAGGAGACGAATGGGCCTTTAATGAAGGATGTTTGAGCATTCCTGATATTAACGAAGATGTGTTTCGGCAGCCTAAGATCACCTTGGAATACTTTGACGAGGATTTTAAAAAGCATACCGAGGTATATGAAGGAATTGTAGCAAGGATCATCCAACATGAGTATGACCATATTGAAGGAATTTTATTTACCGACAAACTATCCCCTCTTAAAAAACGTTTGATCAAAGGGAAATTGGCGAACATTTCCAAAGGCAAGATAGAACCCAAATACCGAATGCGTTTTCCCCTTGCTAAAAAGAAACGTTAACACTTTTGGAAATAAAAACGAAACCAAGCATATTTGCACCTTCCTTTTAAAATAACTTAAAGGACAGTTAATTATACAGGACTAATTTTATGAGTTTAGAAAAGATCTTATCTATTGCCGGAAAACCCGGTCTTTATCAATTAAAGACACAAACCCGAAATGGTTTTGTGGCCCAATCACTGCTCGATGGAAAGAAAATTACCGTAGGTACGCGACACAATGTTAGTTTGCTCTCAGAGATCGCCATCTATACGCTTACCGAAGAGGTTCCGTTGCGAGAAGTGTTCCAAAAGATTTCAGAGAAGGAGAGCGGTGGGGCAGCACTAAGTCACAAGGCTTCTAAGGATGAATTGGAGGAATATTTCTTCGAAGTACTCCCCGATTACGACGAGGATCGCGTGTACGCAAGTGATATCAAAAAGGTAATCCAATGGTATAACTTATTGCATAAGAGCGGGATCACCGATTTTTCTGAAACTGAGACGGATGCACCACAGGAGAAGGAGGCTTCTGAAGCAACAGCTTCGAAAGAGCCAAAGAAAAAGACGGCACCCAAAGCTGCGAAGCCAAAGACAGATGCTCCAAAAGCATCTTCAGCAAAAAAGGGAGGCGCCGCAAAGAATACGTCTGCAAGGAAAAAATAAAGTTTCAATCTCTACAACAAAGGCCTGTTACTCTTCGAGCGACAGGTTTTTTTGTTAGTACTTTTTAAAAGGAACAAGTGCATGGCCAATGCATTTCTATTACATTTGTTTTTATGAACTCTAGAAAAGATCAACTGGCTGCATTGGATCGACTGCTCACGATCATGGACGAACTCAGGGAGCAATGTCCGTGGGATAAGAAACAAACCATGCTTACTTTGCGGCATCTGACTATTGAGGAAACCTACGAACTGGGCGATGCCATCCTTGAAAATGATCTTCAAGAAGTTAAAAAGGAACTGGGAGACCTGCTACTTCATATTATTTTCTATGCAAAAATTGGAAGTGAAACAAACGATTTTGACATTGCCGATGTCGCCAATGATATTTGTGAAAAACTCATCTCACGTCACCCTCATATTTATGGTGATATCACTGTAGCCGATGAGGCCGAGGTGAAAAAGAACTGGGAAAATTTAAAGTTAAAAGAAGGGAAAAGCAGTGTACTCGAAGGTGTTCCTAATTCATTACCTGCCTTGGTAAAAGCAAATCGCATTCAAGATAAGGTAGCCGGGGTGGGCTTCGATTGGGAAGAACCCAAACAGGTTTTTGAAAAACTACAAGAAGAACTGGAAGAACTACAACAGGAAGTGGCTGCCGAGAATACTGCAAAGATCGAAGCGGAATTTGGGGATGTACTATTTTCCATGATTAACTATGCTCGCTTCCTAAAGGTCGACCCCGAGAACGCATTGGAACGTACCAATAAGAAATTTATAAAACGCTTCCAGTATCTTGAAAGCAAAGCGAAATCCATTGGGAAATCAATGAAAGACATGACCTTGGCCGAAATGGATGTGTACTGGGAAGAAGCGAAGCAGTTGAAGTAGTTTGGCGTAGTTGGGTAGGCGCGTTTGTGGATTTTTTTCTAACTCCTAATTTTCATTTTGTAAAATAGCTGAGCCGTCCCTCGATCTTCAAACTCGAAAACCCCAGATGCGAACGGATCCACTGCAAATTTTCTTCAGAATAAAAGACTACATGCGTAGGATCATTCTTGTAATACCAAGTTTCGAATGATTGTTTCTTCGGAAGAAGTTCCGTCATACAAAAAAGGACTCCGCCGGGGCGTATTAGGTTATATAATACTTTAAATTCCTTTAAAGGACGGTGAAAATGTTCAATCACCTCACAGCTTACGATAAAATCGTAGGTTTCTGAAAGTACGGTCGTTTTAGGATGAAAAAAGGGGTCGTAAAGCTGCATGGAATACCCTTTTTCTGAAAGCAATTTGGAGATCACCGGTCCGGTTCCTGCACCAAAATCCAGTCCGGATGCTCCTTGACGGAACGTGTCGGTTATGCGTTTTACGATAGGGGCAACAAAATTTTGATAATTGGGATCTTCCACATCGTTCTCATGGAGTAGATACCGTCCTTTTTCGGATTCAGCATCTAAAAAAACAGAGCGGTCCTTAAAAACGGTACTACAATTGTCACATTTCCAATACGAAATGGTATCATAGGTGCCTAGAAGCTCGACCTCACTGCTATGGCACAAAAGACATGGCACCACAGGCATGATCTACTAACGTAAGGATTTTATCTTGGAAAGTTTTTCCTTCCAAACTTCCAATTGTTCTTTATGTTTTGCGATGTTCTTGCGTACTTCTTTTACTAACGGATTATCACTTTTAGCGTCTTGGAAGAAGCCCAAATTATTTTCCAATTGCCTGATCTCATCTTTCGTTTCACTTATCTTTTTGGTGATAAAGAATTGTTCGTTCTGAAGTTTTCGCTCGTCTTCCTGTGAGACCATGCTATTCAACTTATTCTCGAACTTAATGAGATCGGCTTCTTTTTTACTCAGATCGAGTTTTTTGAACAGTCCGTCCAAGGTGGTGTTGAATTTCTGATCAATATCCTTTTTGTTGTACGGTACACGCCCCACCTTTTTCCAAGCGCTAATGGCCTGTTTGATCTTCGTAAGATCTTCTTTAGGATCATCGCTAAGTTCAAATTTTGAGAGAGTATCCAGTTGTTGTTGTTTGATTTCCAGATTTTCTTTCTCTTCTTTGCTGGCTTGATTCTTTTGTGCGTGCAAGCGATCAAAATAATGGTTGCAGGCACCCTTAAATTGTTTCCAGATTTTATCGCTGTCCTTGCGCGGTACGTGACCAATCTTTTTCCAGTCACTTTGGATCTTCTTCATAAGAGGGGTCACCTCATTGAAGTCGTCACTGTCCTTATGTTCTTCTGCGATCTTTATCAATTCAAGTTTCTTCTCAAGATTCTTGTATTGTTCCTTCTTCTGATTCTTATAGAACGAATTTTTCTCATGATTGAAGGATCGTGTCGCATCCTTGAACATGCTCCAGATCTCTTTGTTGTTAGCACGAGGGACCTTTCCGAGGGCAAAATAGGCATCGCGTAACGCTTGTACTTTTTTCATGGCATTTTGCCAAGATTGATGGTTTGGTTTTGTGTTGGCTGTAATGGAAGCGATCTCTTCCACCAATTCCTTTTTCTTTTCATAATTGACCACAAATTCTTTCTCCATCTCGGCAAGCTGCTCTTGCCTCCTATCGTGAATGACCTTGGTAGCAGCACTAAATTTATCCCATACTTCCTCGCGATATTCTTTGGCGACGGGACCAATATCTTCCTTCCACATTTTATGGAGCATCTGTAACTCTCTGAAAGCTTTATTGACGTCCTTCTCCTGTGCGAGCTCGTCTGCACGTCCTATTAATTTTAACTTTTGCTCGAGATTGTGCTTAAAGTCCAGGTCTCGAAATTCACGGTTGAGATGGAGAAAATCGTAAAAATTCTCAACATGATGGTGATAGGTATTCCAAACGATATTATACTTGTCGCGAGGAATGGCACCTGCTACGTGCCAGCGATCCTGTATGTCTTTAAAGTGTTTGTAGGTAGTATTTATGTTCTCTTCGGCATTGAGCAATCCTTTAAGTTCTTCAATAAGCTCTAAACGTTTATTGAGGTTTTCCTGCAGGTCTTTCTTTAGGCTCTTGTAATAATTGTTGCGCTTTTCCTTATAGTCAAAGTAAAGTGAATTGAATTCCTTTTTTAGAGGTGTGGTATATTGAAAATCGATAATATTCCCGCCTTCTTCCAAAAAGGCTTCCTTCTTCTGTTCCAGTTCTTCATTGAACTTTGCATTGAACTCGGTCTTGATCTCTTCTGCCTGATTCTTGATCTCCTGAACGGGTTTCGACTTTAAGAGTTTTTCAAATTCTGCGACAAGTTCTTTCTTTGTAAGGGAATGGTAATCGGTCTGTGCTTCGGAATCGTCGTTCTCATCATCTTCCTCCTCGTCCGATGAGCTTATTTCTTCCTCATCTTCCTGCGCGTGGTCCTCTTCCTCACCTTCGGGTTTTTCTGAAACTTTTTCGGTAGCAGATTTCTCTTCTTTTTCTTCCGAAGGAGTTTCAGTAACCTCTTTTTCTGAAGATTGCGCAGCTTCTTCTTCTGAAGCTTTTTCCTTTTTTTGAGCCCCAGCTTCTTCTACCAAGGCCGAAGCAAGTTCTTGGCTCTCAGCCTCCTTCTTTGGTGTTTCCGGTTTCTTTTCGGCAACTTTTTCTACCTCTTCCTGCAAGGCTTCACCAATGCCATTCTCACTTTCGAGAGCTTCCTTTTTTAAGGATTCTTTCGCAGCGGCCGATTCTTTTTCTTCAGGGATATCACTTTTATTCTTGTCAGACATATCTTTCAATGTTAGGTTCGTCATTCTTGAACGTTCAAGATACTAACAACTGTGCACTTGGCAAAGAAACCCTTTGAAATTTGGGTGAATTTTGAAGAAATTTATGATTTCCAGATACTGTAGGATTTCTTGGCTTGGTATTCGAGCATTTTCATGCCGTTGCACACGCGAGCTCCTTTGGCAAAGCCTCGTTTCATAAATTCGGTTTGTGTAGGATTATAAATTAGATCGAAGAGAAGATGATCTTTTGTTAGACTTTGATAGGGAAGCGAAGGAAATGCTTCGGTGTTGGGAAATGTTCCCAGAGGCGTGCAGTTTATGATGAGAAAATACCTTGCAATCATTTCTGAGGTCACATCGGTATAACGCAACTGTGAAGGAGCGGGTGTTCTCGACACAAAACGGTATTCAAAGTTCATCTCTTTCAGAACAAAAGCAATTGCTTTGGAAGCGCCGCCGGTTCCTAAAATCAAGGCTGTCTTAGCGCGCAGTGGCAAGAGGTCTGCCAGTGCTTTAGCAAATCCGTAATGATCGGTGTTGTAACCTACCAAAGTACCATCCTTATGTATTTTGATAGTATTGACCGCCCCAATCGCTGCTGCTTCCTTGTCGACCTTATCGAGATAGGGTAAAATAGCCTCTTTGTATGGAATGGTCACATTGAGTCCGCGCAAATCGTTGTATTTTTTAAGGATCTTTGGGAAGTCCGCTACCGTTTGGATATCGAAATTTTGATAGGTATCCGGGCGTTGTTCCTTCTCAAACTTATACGTAAAGAACGTTCGAGAGAAGGAGTATTCTATGTTCTTACCTACTAAACCGTATCTAGCCATGTTGTTGGGTTCTCGCTTTTTGGTACCAGTCCAAACTCAATACTAATAATATTCCTACAATGATAAAAAAAATGGCAATACCAACTTCGAGCGAAAATTCTGAAGGCCAATACCTATCGTACCCCATAATGATCTCTCTGCCATTGGCATCGAATTGAACTTTACCACTAAGGTCGTAGGCAAAGAGCTTTTCCTTCCAAGGCCAAACCACACCCAAAGAACCGGCAATAAAGCCAATGATCACCGCATAGGTGGCTTTTTTGAAACGCTTTAATACATACGCCAAAAGGTGCGATAGAGAGACCAAACCTGCAAGTGACCCCACCGCAAAGACTACCAGAACTTTCAGCAATTCAATCCTTCCGGTATTGTCCACAAAGCTGAAATCCCATTGGAAAATATCGGCAATGGTATCGAACAACGCATTGACCGAATCGACTAGTAACAATACATAATTTCCTAAGAGGATTAGAATAAAAGATCCGGAAAGGCCCGGCAAGGTCATACCGGAAACACCTATAATTCCGCAGAAAAAAACAAAAAAGAGGTTGCTGTTCTCCCGTGCAGGCTCTAAAAAGCTAATACTCACTCCGGCTAGGATTCCACAGAGCAGATACGCTACATACTTTCTGTTCCATTCACCAAAGTCTTTAGCGATAAAATAGATGGAGCCAATGATCATTCCGAAAAAAGCACTCCAAACATACAACTCAAAATGTACAATAAGATAATCAAGCACCTTTGAAACACTAAAATAACTTATCACCATTCCCAGTATAAGCAAACCCAGAAAGCGTCCGTTAACGTACCGAAAGAAACTCTTAAACCTGCCGTTTACTAGAAGGGCAAAGGCTTTTCTGTTTATTTTCTGAAGGGAATAAATAAATTCCTCATAAAAGCCTGCCACAAAAGCCACGAGTCCGCCGGAAACACCGGGAACCTTATTGGCAGCACCCATAGCCAAACCCTTTAAGACGAGCCAAACTTTATCTCCGAAGGAACGTTTTTCGTACATGGTAGCGTTTTTAAGCCGAACGTTTAAGTTTCAAACTCGGGTTTAGGTTACAGATGCAATGGTATTTTTTTACTGTTCTTCAATTTCATGATGTTTCTTTTTTCCAACAGCAATACGTTCAAGGACAAAGATGCTCAAAAAACCTAGAACAATGAAGACCAAGGCCATCAACAGTTGTGGGTCCTCAGTATATTGGGTTGGAAGGATGCTTCTTTCAATAAAAGGTACTTGAAGTCCATCGTGGCTGGTGCGATAGGAAAGCACTTCCTTCCAAGGCCAAATTTTATTGAGTGCACCTATCATAAATCCGGTTAAGACTGCCAAGATCATGTTCTTATGATGTTTGAACATCCAATTAAGAACCCGTGAGAATACTTTAATTCCAACGATAGCGCCTAATCCAAAGATACATATCTTTAAAAGGGCTTGCGAAAAGATGTCCCAGTTCGCCTTTGAGATTCCTTCGCCCAAATCGCTTAAGGTACCTATGATTGCTTGGTAAGCTCCTAGTAATAGTAAAATAAAGGCACCTGAGATTCCGGGAAGTATCATGGCTATGATCGCTATAAAACCGGCAAAGAACAAGAACCAAACACTATCCATCGATCCAAGTGGTTTTGCCAATGTTATGAGATAGGCAAAAACAGCTGCCAGAAGCAATGCAACGATCACTTTCCCGTTCCACCGAGCTATTTGCTTGCCCACAAATAAAATACTTGCGATCACCAATCCGAAAAAGAATGACCAAACAAGAATAGGATGGAACTCTAAGAGCCAAGTGATTAGTTTTGCGAAGGACAGGATGCTAATAGCCACTCCTAAGAACAAGGCCGTTAAAAAACCTAGATTGTAATGTTTCCAGGCGGCAAGAAAACCATTCTGTTTCCAAAGTTTGAAAAAACCAAGGTCGATGGCATGTATGGTAGCAATAAGTTCCTCATAGATGCCTGAAATAAATGCTATGGTTCCACCGGAAACGCCGGGAACGACGTCGGCAGCACCCATAGCCAGTCCTTTCAATGTTACAACGAGATATTGTGCGAGATTGCGAGAGGGCATACGTTTTTGGTTACCCTTCAAAAATACATAAATAAACCTGACAAGGTCTAGTGACTTTTTATAATTTCTTTCACTCGCTTATTTTGGAAGACCGTTGGGAACAATTCTTCAATTATTAAGATGTATTCAGGATCGTGAGAAAGTGCATTCTTTAAATGGAATTCGCCTTTGTTGTCTTCATTGAGATAGTAGAATAAACCCGCAAGTCGGTATTCGATTTCGGCATTTTCGGGATAGAATTCCATGGCTTGAAGGAGATTGTTCACGGCAGCTTCATATTCTCCTAATCGAATAAGGATGTCGGTTCGCGAGAGCCAGGTTTCCAATTCGTAATTGCCAAGCTCTATGGATCGTCTAAAACCATGCTCGGCCTCTTCAAATTTACTTAGCCTATTGCTAATCTTTGCATAACGTTTCCAATACAGTACATTCTCACTATCGATATTGATGGCTTTATCAATATAGTAGAATGCTTTTTGATAATTCTTACGCTTAAAGTAGAAGTCGGTAATGGCAATCCATCCTTTGTCCAAAAGAGCATCCTCCTCCACACATTTTGTGTAGAATTGTAAAGCAAGTTCGGCATCACCCAATTTCTCATAGCACTTTCCTATACGAAGTAAGGCAAATGAAGTGGGATCGTCTAGGCCCAGCGTTATGGTATAACTATCAATGGCCTCATTGAACAGTTTCAAGCGCTCCAGCACTTTGCCTTTTTCAAGATATGCACCAATAAACTTATCGTCACTTATGATGGCAAAATCGAAAGAAGCCAAGGCTTTCTTGTAGTCCTTAAGCTCCATGTACTGTTTACCAATTTGGTGCCACGCAACCTCACAATACGGGTTCTTGTTTAAGAAGTCATTGAGGTAATCAATGGCAGCTTCATGTTCTTCAAGGAAATCAAAACAGTAGATTATGTTGTAAAGCGCCGAATAATCTTGCTCATCCTCTTCCAGACACTTCATAAAATAGTGCTTTGCATTTTGAAAGTCTTCCAGAAAAAGATATTCCATACCTAGTAAGGACAGCACATCTGCTTGGTCTGCAGTGATCTCCAAGGCTTGCTCTAAAAGCTGTATCGCTTCCTTATGCTTATCGCGTCGGGAGTAAATATTTGCTTTTTGAATATAGATCTCCTCGTTAGACTGTTCCAGCACATAGAGTTCGTCCAACAATGCTTCGGCAGTGTCCAGTTGATCCTCAAAAATGTACATCTCAATCCGAAAGAGTTTGAGATTTGTAGAGGAAGGATGTTGCTCCAAACCCAGTTTGGTCGCCTTCTTGGCAAGGGCGATCTTTCCATTTTCAAGATAATAGTGAATGATCTCTTCGAATTCTTCAGAGTCGAAGAAGAGGACACTATTAGTTTTTAGCATGGATTCAAATCGGGTAAGTGAGAAGTTGTTATGCTCGTTAGGGCTCAATTGCATACGCAGCGGTTTAACTGTTTCTTCTATTTTAAAGATAATAATGTAATAAGGAATTCAATAGTTATGCCGCGATTGTTGTTAACAGGCTTATTAACAGAATTTTTAGCATTTAGTTTCTTGAGAATCAAAGGGCTGCTCGCTATATTTTTTTCTGAAGGGAATCAAGTACTTCGGTCAGAATGTCACACCCTTCGGTTATTTCGACTTCTGAAATTGTTAAAGGCGGGGTAATGCGTATCGCTCTGCCTTCAAAAAGCAACCAGAAGAGGATCAATCCTTTTTCTTGGCAGGCTAGTATTATTTCTGAAGCCATTTCCGAAGATTCCATCATCACAGCCAACATGAGACCTTTGCCGCGTACTTCCTGTATTAACGGATGCTTCAGTAATTTCCGGAATAATTTTTCCTTGCGAGACACCTGCTCCATAAGATCGGTTTGGGTAATCTCTTTTAATGTTGCCAATGCCGCTGCAGCAATTACAGGATTACCACCAAAGGTAGTAATATGACCCAATTTCGGTTGATCGCTAAGGGTAAGCATGTGTTCCCGTGAAGCGGAAAAGGCACCAATGGGAAGTCCGCCGCCCATACCTTTTCCCATGACCAAAATGTCCGGTATACAATTATAGTGTTCGAACCCGAAGAGTGTTCCTGTTCTTCCAAAACCGGGTTGTATCTCATCCAATATTAATAAAGTCCCCGTTGTATCACAGCGCTCACGCACTTTCTTTAAATAATCATTTTCGGGCACTACGAAACCTGCCCCGCCTTGAATGGTCTCTAAAATGACCGCCGCTGTTTTTGTGGTGATTCTTTCAAGGTCTTTTTCTGAATTGAACGCAATGGGGTGGCAATGCGGCAATAAAGGGCCAAAAGGGGTTTTTCGTTCTTCAAAACCCATAACACTTAGGGCACCATAGGTGTTACCGTGATAAGCGTGATGCGCATACAGAATCTCCGCGCGTCCGGTGACCCGTCGAGCCAATTTTATCGCGCCATCGATCGCTTCGGTGCCACTGTTTACCAAATATGTTGTTTCTAAAGGTTTCGGAAGGTTTTTAGCAAGCAGTTTTGCTAGGGCCACGGCAGGCGACTGAATATACTCTCCATAGACCATCACGTGCATATAGCGGTCGAGTTGTTCTTTTACAGCATTGACCACACGCGGATGACAATGTCCTAAGGAACAAGCCGAAACGCCCGCAACAAAATCCAAGTACCGTTTACCCGACCTGTCAAAAATATAACTCCCTTTGGCATGCGATACTTCCATAGCTAAAGGATGTGGAGTCGTTTGCGCCTGATATGAAATAAAATCCTCTAACATCACCTATTGTCTTTTTTTGCTGAAGGTCTTTTATTTCCTACACTGTCTTTTTTTGAAACCCCATCTTCTTCTTCCGAATCCTCTGTCAAGGGTTGAGGTGCTTCAGGATCGTTTTGTAAGTCCTTCGGTTTTAACTTAGATGCTTCGGGAATGTCAAGGTCTTCTTCCGATAGGTCATCAAAAAAGGCCCCTTCATCTTTAGGCAGAGGAATTCCTTTTATCTTGGGCAGTATGGGAGCGGGCTTGCCTTTAAAGAGATCACTCACCGAAAACAATCGCTCGTCGCCTCTCCAATTAAATCCGGGTAAAAGCCGTGCGTTCACCGGGAATTCGGAAGGCGGATAGATCTTCCCTTTTGCTTGTTTTATAAACTTTATGCCACTTATTTGCTGTGCTTCCAAATAAAGCTGAATAGCACTAGAGACCGTATTATTAATACCAATAAGTTCCTGTTTGTCATTACGCGGATAATAGATTACCTGCGCATTCTTGATGATATTCACCGTATCCAACTCGTTATTGGTAAATAAGCCTATAAGGCGCTCTCCCGACACCTGATTATATCCCGCACTGTCCTTTTGTATTAAAAAAGCATTATTGAAAACCTTGAGCGTATCAAGCTTTTCGGTTTTGGTGTTGGAAAGTATATGGATGGTATCGCCTATCATTTGATTCTCACCACTCCACAGGACAGGATTCCGAAGTAATTTGGTAATACCTTTCTGTTCATTGACATAGATGGAATCACATTTCCCGCTGGTAGGATCTTCGCCCGGCAGCCCTTTTTTAAAGAGTCTCGCCCTGTAAAACCCTTTGATGATACGTTGGTCCTGCTTTCCCGTCACTTGCAGGGTGTCCGCATGTACATAGATAGAGTCGTTGTCTCTAAGCGTAACTGCAACGGCTCGTTTTGTGATAAAAACGGAGTCTTTGTCCCGAAAAACTTCAGCGTAATGGCCTCTTATAATGCTTTTGTTGAGCGTGTCCAGAACACGAATATTATTAGTAGCCGAGGCAAAGCTCTTGTTCCTGTCGAAATAGATACTGTCACCGTACAAAATCCTGTTGTTGTAATCGACCCTAGAATTCTTCACAAAATAACCGGTGTCATTTCGAGTGTCGTAATACCCACGTTCACAGTATACCGTACTCGTCTCACTTACAATAGTGGATTCGCCATAGAGATACGCACCCCCGGTTTCGGAATAGAAATCCAGTTGCGGACTGTGAACCGTATATTTCGGATTTACGATATTAACATCCGATAAGAACTGGTATTTTTTTGTCTCAGCGAAATATCTGCCAATGCGGCTGGTGAGGGTACTCGCAGTATCGCGTACGGTTCCCCCGGTGCGATAATACGCCTGTTGTTTTATACGATCAAAATATAGCGTATCTGTACGGAGGGTAGTCTTGGGTTCAGTAAGCAAAACATCACCACTGGCAAAAGCAAATTGTGTATTACCGTTATACTCGGCATATTTGCTGTTCATGGATACAGTATCGCCTTGTGTGATGCGTACCGTTCCGTAGGCTTTTACAAAATTGTCCTTTAAATAAACAAAGGCTTGATCGCACCACATCTCAACCCCTTCGTGAATGATGTATACCTGACCGGCTTCATCCTTGGTATAAATGACAGCATCGGGAAATTCGGGTTTTTTTTCCAGATAACCCGATTGAACGGAAACCACTGTCTTTTCCTTATCGGTTTGTGCTTTCGTAACACTTCCGAAGAAAAAAAGGACAAACAGGACTATGTATCTTGATAGTTTCAAAAAGCGTGTTTTATGTGTAAACGTCAACTATCAACGAAACCGTATGTTATCTGTGGATCGTTTGAGTTCTGTCCGGACCTACCGAAACGATCTTGATAGGTACTTCCAGTTCCTTTTCCAGGAATGCTATATAGTTGTTTAAGGCTTTTGGCAGTTGAGATGCGTCGTTCATCTTGGTAAGATCCTCTTTCCAACCTTCCATTTCGGTATAGATAGGAGTTACGTTCTCAGCTTCGATATTATAGGGGAGGTGTGTTATCTTTTCTCCCTTATAATTGTAGGCAGTACAGACTTTCAGCTTATCGAAACCGCTCAATACATCCCCTTTCATCATCATGAGTTGTGTGACGCCATTCACTTGAACAGCGTACTTTAATGCGACAAGATCCAACCAGCCACAACGTCTGGGTCGGCCGGTAGTAGCACCAAATTCGTTTCCTACGCGGCCCATGGTTTCTCCATAGCTATCAAAGAGTTCGGTGGGGAACGGTCCGCTCCCAACGCGGGTGGTGTATGCTTTAAAGATCCCGAATACTTCGTTGATCGCTCCCGGAGCCACGCCCAATCCCGTGCACGCACCGGCAGCCGTTGTGTTCGATGAGGTTACAAACGGGTACGTTCCAAAATCGATATCTAGTAAAGAACCTTGGGCTCCTTCAGCAAGTATGGTTTTATTATTCTTCTGAGCTTGGTGCAGGTATTCTTCACTGTCAATAAACTGAAGTGTTTTAAGCACTTCAATGGCTTCGAAGAATTCGGCTTCCAGCTCGGCCAAGTTGTATTGAAGATCGACATTGTAAAAATCGATCATGGCTTCATGTTTATTTGCCAGATTGCGGTATTTATCTTGCCAGTTGCTCAATTCAAGGTCTCCTACACGAATTCCGTTGCGGCCTGTCTTATCCATATAGGTAGGGCCAATTCCTTTAAGCGTGGAGCCAATCTTGGCCTTTCCTTTGGAAGCTTCGGAAGCTGCGTCCAGTAGACGATGTGTGGGTAAAATAAGATGGGCTTTTCTGGAAATAAGCAGATTTTTGGTAAAGTCTCTGTTGAATTTTGCCAGATTGTCCAATTCCTTTTTAAAGATCACAGGGTCGATCACGACCCCATTCCCTACCAAATTCACGGCATTATCGTGGAAGATGCCACTGGGAATGGTGTGCAAAACATGTTTAATGCCGTCGAATTCTAAGGTGTGGCCGGCGTTGGGTCCTCCTTGAAAGCGCGCGATGATATCATAGTTTTTGGTAAGTACGTCGACGATCTTTCCTTTTCCTTCGTCTCCCCATTGTAATCCGAGTAGTAAGTCTACTGCCATAGTTATTTAAGAATTGCCCCGTGTTGCATCGGGTGTTTTTCTGTTTCCGTAGAAATACAACGAATGTTTTGTAATTTCTATATCGAAAACCTCTTCGATAGTCTTTTTTATAGTTTGAATACGTGGATCGCAGAACTCTATCACTTCTCCATTAGAAAGGATGATATGATCGTGTTGGCGATCGAAATACGATTTTTCGTAATGAGCTTGGTTTTGACCAAATTGATGTTTACGAACCAAGCCGCATTCTAACAAAAGTTCAATAGTATTGTACAAGGTAGCACGACTCACGCGATAGTTCTTATTCTTCATATTGATATACAAAGATTCAATATCGAAGTGATCATCGTGGTCGTAGATCTCTTGCAGGATGGCATAGCGTTCCGGTGTTTTACGATGGCCTTTCTCTTCTAAAAAGCCTGTAAAGACATTCTTGACGATCGCTTGATTATTTTGGTCTGTTTTCGAACTCATTGCAAAGCAGCAAAGTTACTCAATTATGAGCGTGTAACTTTATCAATTCCGTTTATTTTTTTTATGTTTTCTACAAGGTTGTCAAGAATGGATTTGTTCTTTACTATGACCACAATCTTTCCGGTAAAAACTCCGTCATTACTATCAAAATGAACACTTTTCATATTAATGTGGAGGTTGTTAGAGATCACCTTGGTCACTTCGTTCACCAAACCAATTGTATCAATTCCTGTAATAGAAAGTTCTGCTTTGAACTCACGCTGTGTAGAATCGATCCATTTTGCCGGCATGATGCGATAACTGTAATTACTTCGAAGTTGCACTGCATTGGGACAATTCTTCTTATGCACTTTAATTCCTTCGTTCACGGTTACAAAGCCAAAAACGTCGTCTCCGGGAATAGGATTGCAACAATTGGACATCTTGTAATCCAATTTTTCTTCTTCTTTGCCAAACACGAGTTGGTCAAATTTTTCGGTGATCTCGTCTTTATTTATCTCTTCAAGATTTCCGGGCTTTCGGATACGGTTCTTAAAGAAACTTACAAAGGCATTGCTTCGGGAAGCGGCAAAATCCTTTAATTTTTGATTGTCTATAATCCCTGCGCCTACGCGGTAAAACAGGTCTAAACTAGTTTTAACTTTAAAATACACCACAAGCTGATTAATAGTCTTCTCGTCGAGCGTTATTTTTAATGACTTAAGCTTGCGTGCCAATACCGCTTTGCCTTCTTCGGCAATTTGCTTTTGCTCTTCTTTTAAAGAGGATTTGATCTTGGATCTTGCGCGCCCTGTGGTGGCGTAGTCCAACCAGTTGACTGTAGGTTTGGCTTTTTCGGAAGTCATGATATCTACTTGATCACCGCTCTTCAGCTCATGGCTTAAGGGAACCAACCTACCATTGACCTTGGCACCCCGAGTATGTAGCCCTACTTCGGTATGGATGTGAAAAGCGAAATCCAAAGCCGTTGACCCTTTTGGTAATGAGTAAAGGTCTCCTTTGGGAGAAAAAACAAAGATCTCTTTTGCGTAGAGATTCAATTTAAATTCTTCCACAAAATCAACCGCATTGATCTCGGCATTTTCAAGGGTATCTTGTAACTTATTCAACCAGTCGTCAAGTCCGCCGTCCTCTTTTTCCTTGTTCTTGTACTTATAATGCGCTGCATACCCTTTTTCGGCGATTTCGTTCATACGTTCACTGCGAATCTGTACCTCTACCCATCTCCCTTTTGGACCCATTACCGTGATATGAAGGGCTTCGTAACCTGTTGATTTTGGAGAGGAAATCCAGTCGCGAAGCCTACTGGGGTTGGGTCTAAAATGGTCGGTGACTATAGAGTAAATCTTCCAAGCTAGAAATTTTTCGGCTTCTATGGTATCGCTCTTGTAGATAATTCGTACTGCAAACTTGTCGTACACTTCGTCAAAGCTCACATTTTGTGACATCATCTTTCTGCGGATGGAAAAGATGGATTTAGGGCGTCCTTTGATGGTATAGTCCAGATTTTCGGCATCCAAAGAATCTTTGAGGATCTGAGAAAAGGTGTCAATATACTCATCTTGTTTCTCCTTGCTTTCACGTATCTTACTGTGAATGTCTTCATACACCTCAGGTTCGGTATATTTTAGACCTAGATCCTCTAATTCCGTTTTAATATTGTAAAGCCCGATACGATGGGCCATAGGAGCGTAAATATAAAGCGTTTCGGAAGCGATCTTTGCCTGTTTTTCTGCAGGCATCGACTCCATGGTTTGCATGTTGTGGAGTCTGTCGGCTATTTTAATGATGATCACGCGAATATCCTCATTCAAGGTAAGCAGCATTTTTCTGAAATTCTCTGCCTGTAACGACACATCTTTGTCATACGGCATGTTCGATATCTTAGTGAGTCCGTCGACAATACGCGCTATGGTCTCTCCAAACATTTGTTCGATATCTGCCAATGAATAGGAAGTGTCCTCCACAACGTCATGAAGCAAAGCGGCCGCAATAGAGGTTGCATCCAAACCTATTTCGGAAGCTACGATCTTCGCTACAGCAATAGGATGGAAAATATAAGCTTCACCCGATTTTCGCCGTTGGTCTTTATGTGCGTCTACGGCAACATCAAAGGCAGATCGGATCAACTTCTTATCATCGCCCGAAAGCGTACGATAACTGATCTTCAATAATTGCTTATACTGTTTGGCGAGCTCTTTTTTCTCTGCTTCTAGCACCTCTTCTGTCATACCTCTAAAGTACAATTTACCAATGGAACAAACAACAAAAGTTATCCCTCAATGCTGCGCTTTCGCAAAGGATTTAAACAGCTATCTGCGTTTTAAATTCTGAAAACGTTGCAACAGCGGCGGGTGTGAGTAGTGGGCAAAAACATACGCCGGATGCGGTGTTAAGTTGCTAAGGTTATTGCGGGATAATTTTTTTAGACCCGAAATCAAGGGTTTGTACTTGTAGGTCGCTTTTGCGTAATTATCGGCTTGAAATTCAAACTTTCGGGAGATGTAATTAAGCACAAGGCCGATCACTTCAGAAATAGGGGAGTACAGAACTCCGAAAGCGATCAAGCCTATATGAAAGGACGGTGTCGCGACGCTCAATGCTTTCGAAAGTACTGCGCTGTCAACTAATAATGAAAGCAACCAGAAAGTAAATCCTGTAGTAAGAATCGAGATGACCAAGTTGATAATGATATGATTGCGCTTGTAATGTCCTACCTCGTGTGCAAGTACAGCGACAATCTCTTCCTCGTCCAAGTCCTTTAGTAACGTGTCGTATAAAGTGACTCTTTTTTCCGTCCCGAAGCCAGAGAAATAAGCGTTAGCCTTTGTACTTCGCTTGCTTCCGTCAATTATAAAAATTTTTTCTAATTGAAAACCTACCGTTTGTGCATAGGCTTCGATCTTAGTACGCAGGGCTCCGGGTTCTAAGGGTGTTTGCTTATTGAAGATAGGCACGATAAGCCTGGCGTAGAATAAGTTCATAAGAATGGTCACCACAGTTACGATCGCCCATGCATAGATCCAAAAATTAGGTCCGGTGGTTTCATAAAACCATATGATAGCAGCTAGCAGAGATCCGCCCAAGATGGCAAGCATCACCCATCCCTTCAGCTTATCAAGAAAAAACGTTGAGAGGGTTGTTTTGTTAAAGCCATATTTTTCTTCAATTACAAAGGTATTGTAATAACTAAAAGGCAGGCTAACCAGATCACTGGCAAAAAGAATGCTTCCGAAGAAAATAAGGGCGACCACAATGCTATTCTCGCTAAATGAGCGGGCCCAGCTATCTACCCAAGCAAAGCCATCGAGAAAGAAAAAAGAGAGCGTAAGCAACAGTGTGAAAGTACCGGAAAGGAGTCCAAAACGATACTTTTCGCTTTTGTATTTCTGAGATTTCCGATAAGTAGGTTCATCGTAAACGTCTTCTAATTCTTCGGGTACGGGATCGTTAAAGTGTTTGGCATTTAGGTAGTCTAGTATGGTATCTATACCAAATGTAAGGACCAATATGCCTATAATAGTGTAAAATAGAATTTCCGGCGTCATGGGTTCTAATGAAACGGGGATTAGGTTGCTGCTTACTAATTACTGGTTTTGCTTCGACATTGCTAAAATCTGAATCTGCACTAAGGGCAACGGTTCATTATTTAAAACCACGTTGCCGTTTTGCTTCAAAGATAAGAATTCCCGCCGCTACCGAAACATTCATGGAATCAATTTCTCCCTGCATGGGGATGATGATGTTTTGATCACTGTTTTCCAACCACTGTTTAGACAGGCCGTCGGCTTCAGTACCTACCACCAAAGCGAGTGCTTCCGTAAAATCACAAGTATGATAAGAAACGGAAGCTTGCAAGGCGGCACAGTAAATCGAAATGTTCTTTTCCTTCAGAAATGCGATAATCTCAGAGGTCGTGCCGGTTGCTACCTTGTTGGTAAACAAACAGCCCACGCTGCTGCGAATGATATTGGGATTATACACATCGGTCTTAGGATTGGCGATAATAACAGCATCGAGGCGGGCCGCATCGGCTGTTCGCAATAACGCGCCAATATTTCCCGGTTTCTCGGTAGCTTCGGCAACCAGTATCAAGGGTTTTTGGGATGTTAGATGGAGGCGGTCCAAGGAGAGTGATTTTGCTTCGGTTATGCCCAAAATCCCTTCCGTGGAACCCCGATACGCTAATTTTTGGTAAATTTCGATAGTGATCTCGATGAATTCCGCTTTCGTATTGGCAACCTCTTTGACCACGTAGAGGTCCTCTTCAGAAATAATATCGGAACAGAATAATACCGATCGTAAAAAATAACCTCCTTTTAAGGCTAAGAGAATCTCACGCTGTCCTTCAATTACGAACAGCCCCGATTTTTTGCGTTCGCGGGACTTTTCGGAAAGCTGAAGCACTTGCTTTACCAAGGGATTCTGAAAACTGGAGATCGTTTTTTCCATACTACAAAGATAGTAATGGAAATACTATGTATTTATTGTTATCTTTCGAAAAAAATAGTGATTATGAAATCATGGTTCCCTATCGTTCTTATCGTTTTTATTTCTAATTGTATAAATGCTCAAGTAACAGCGGGGGTACCGGACCCAATCATTTTATGTGATGTTAATAATCCGGGAGACGAAACTGAAGTATTTGACCTTACTATTCGAGAAGGACAAATTATAAACGGGCAAAGCAACGTGGTAGTGACCTATCATACAACTTCCGGTGATGCCTTAAGTGGCACCAATCCGTATCCTAACCCTATGGCGCTTACCAATATTGCAAATCCGCAGGTGGTATTTGTACGACTCCAAAGTACGGCAGGACAGGGTTGGGATGTCACCACTTTGGACCTTATCGTTCCATTGATTCCCGTGGTAGCAGCGGTTCCTGACGATATTATTTTGAACGAGGGAGATAATGACGGTAGTGCAATTTTCGACCTAACTATGAATGAATCTCAAGCATTGGGTTCTCAAGATCCTTTTAGGTTCCAGTTTAAATATTTCCGGATTGAAGCAGATGCAATTGCAGATGAGAATCGCATTGAAGATCCTGAAAATTTTCAAAATACGGCAAACCCTCAAACGATATTTGTGCGCATGGCACCGCTGGAAGATCAATGTGATTTTGAGATATACAGTTTTACTATTGAAACCGATGGCATTTTAGGTATTTTAGACCTTGATTTGAACCATTGCAGCATTTATCCTAACCCTGCTTCAAACATGGTCACTGTGTCATTCAACGAAACGGTTTCGTCGGTTCATGTTATTCTCTATGACATGCTGGGAAAGAGAATATTTTCTGAAACTATTTCGGTAAATAACGGCCAAAGCGCAATTGATGTATCGACATTGCCTAAAAGTATGTATTATCTATCGATCACTTCCGAAGCACAAACGATCGTTAAAAAATTCATTAAAAATTAGCTTCCGCTAGGGTTACTTTTTCCGTCGGGTTTTAAAACGATCTGAGAAGATTTCCGAAGCATGGCTCCTGATTTCGCTTCCTTAACATCCAGTTCGTTTTTTTGTGAATTGAAGTCTGCTTTAAAAAATATGGGAGTACTTCCCGGTCGTTTCACTGCCTTTACCTCAAAGGCAAAAGTTTCCCCTTTTTTGGTACCGGTGCCTTCCATAATAAGGCGGCCGTTGGTATTGAGAATATGGATGCGATATCCCGAACCCGCTTCCTTGTTTGCGAGTACATGATAGCGCACGAAATGTCCGCCGGGACAATAATCATCTTCTGTAATAGCGGCCAGGATACCGTTGGTATCGAAGTTGTAAGTGTGTTCCACTAGCTGTTCATTGAAGAGCAGTGCCAGTTCTTTTCCTTGACAGATAAGCTTTTGTGCTTTTGTTGTGGCCAGAGGAACAGCGACGTGTTCCTGCTGTAAGTCATTCAGGATTTTGGTCGCTTTAACAACAGAGAGCTTCTGTTTTTCGATAGGTTCTGCTTTGATCCTGCGAAAACTTTCCATTTGTTCTGCTTCAGAAGAAGAGAGAACCACGTTATTGTCACCCAAGCGATAACTGATCATCGTTTTGGCGAATTGAGCCTTTTGCGTGATGAGTTTGTCTTGCTTAGCATCCTTAAGCAAGGCATCTATCTTCTTATAACTGCCGGCATCCCCTTTATAAGCGAGTACATGCAGGATACTTCGGGTCACCGGGCCTTCTACTTTTCCCAAGAATTTTTCAAGGACCGATACCTTTTTCAGTTGGGCTCCCAACCGCAGTACCATGGTGCTCTTTATGGGAACCGTTTCTTTTTTATCCTTCAGTACCGCTGAAAACAATTCCGAGGGATCCAGATCCTTTTTTCTGCTCAATAAATTTAACGCGTTGATACGTTTTTCGGGCGCGATCTCGCGCGAACGACTCAATTCCACTAATTTGTTCTTGGTCGTACGGCTACTTATTTTTCCAATATCGTTACTATACATGATCGTATCTTTTAATTAACAACCCGAGTTCATCAAGCAATGACTTTTCATATCATTTCCCTGTGCGTTGGTGAGATTTACGGAAGTTCTCATGTTCCCGCTGGGAACGCTTCCGCTTTGCTGCATCAAGTTGTTGTTCGTGCTGTTCTTGTGTTTCAGTTTTAAATAATGGCCTACCTCATGAGCAAAGGTTCGTGAGGCTTGTTCGGGTCCCCACAGCCCGAAAACAGAACCGTTCATCCCCTTGTCGTCCTTGTCTTCGCAAGGTCCGTTGACCGCAGATCTTCCCAAAATTACTCCTGTTCCGCTGGGAACATTCAAAATGATGGGTACAAAGGTGTCGATCCCGTCATTGTTCACCGTCCAAGTGTCTGTGATGTCTTCCATTTCGCCCTTGGTAGTGCAGTTTTCATGACCCTGTGCGTCTGCAGTATCGACAGAAAAATGAAGGATGCGACCCACACCTACGCCCCGTTGGCGGTAGATGTTCCTAATGCGGTAGATACAATAATCTATAAGGTGGAAATGATCGTTGGACGGTAAACTGGTCGCCGGATTGTTGTCCACTACAAACTGATCTGCTCCGATCTTAACGATATTCAAATTTACGAAATCATCGTCCAAGTCGTTCGCCAGTTGCAATAAAGAAACGGAAGCCGTAGCACTTCCGGTTAAACCTTCGTCTGCGGGTACCCGTGATCGTCTAAAACCGAAGAAATCTCCTAAAATCGAAAAGTTTCCTGAAGTGTCCATGCCTGCACAATTTGCTAATGCTCGTATTGATGCCATGTTGCTGTTATTGAAGGTTAACTAAAATGTCTACAAAGCCTTTTCCATGAGCCAACGGGCTCAGTGCTTTCCCTATAATAGTTCCGGGTTTGGCATTCGCCTCTGCCCGCATGGCATGTCCTTTCGTTAGAGAAGTTGTCAACATGTCGCCAATCTCAATAGGCGCGTAATCGGCATCTACTTTACAAGAAACTTTTCCCAGCATAGCTACCGGCGAACGGTTTTCCCTTTCGGGATGCCGGTCGAGGATCATTCCGGGCTGATAGTTCCCGGCCCCGGAAATCACGCCCACTACCGTTGTATCATACCCCACGGTACAAGGTTTTAGTTTTCCTTTTTTGTCAATGACCACTACCGATCCCGGATCGACTCCTGAAGCGGGCAGTACATCGAAATCCTCAGCAAAATCGGCGTTCTTTAAGATGATATCTCCGGTATCGCCGTTAAGCTCGATGGTTCGATCGCCGTTGGAGTTATTGATGAGCAGATCGCCGTCATGACCATTCGCACCTAGTTCAATATTTCCATGCTCTCCATTGAGATGAATAGTTTGCACCCCGTCTGAAGATTTCATAAAGATGTCTCCATCACGTCCATTAGCTCCAAGCGTAATATTGCCTTCTTCTCCATTGAGTTGTATCGTTTCTATATTCCCCGCATTTCTAAGGCTAATATCTCCATCGTGTCCACGGCCCCCCAGTCGTAAGTTTCCGTGGTCACCGTTTAAGTGAACGGTATTGACCCCGTCGGAGGCAAATAGTGTGAGATCTCCATCACTTCCTGCGGCACCTAAAGAAATATTCCCATGATCACCATCCAAATGTATGGTTTGTACATTATTTGAATTTTGAAGCGTGATATCGCCGTCGTGGCCTTCTCCCCCCAGTCGCATGTTACCGTGGTCACCGTTGATGTGCACCGTGTTAGTGCCGTCGGAAGCGAAAAGAGTGATATCACCATCGTGTCCTTGAGCACCCAAAGAGAGATTTCCATTGTCTCCATCCAGATGAACAGTTTGTACGTTGTTTGAATTTTTAAGGAAGATATCGCCGTCATGTCCTTGTCCACCCAATCGCATGTTCGAATGATCGCCGTTGAGGTGAACCGTATTGGTGCCGTCTGAGGCAAAAAGGGTGAGATCACCGTCGTGGCCTTCGGACCCAAGACTTATATTTCCGTTCGCTCCGTCAATAAAAACCGAGTTGACACCCTCACTATCTCTAAAGTACATACGCCCAGCAGTTCCTGTTCGTCCTACATAACAATTGGCCGAATTCCCTAGAAGTTTGATCGTATCTTCATTAGCGGCATTGATTATGTTAACAGTTCCTGCTTGATCGGGTCCACCTACGCTAAGGGTGCCGTTGGAAGATTGGATGGAGCAAATGGTATTTCCTGAAGTATCCTTGATAATAAGGCTTCCGTTTGCTCCCGTTGTCCCAATGGTCACTTCGGCGGTATTACCATCGAGCGAAATGGTGGGGACTTTGTTGGTATCGTGTATGGTTACCATACCTTCATGTTCAACAGCCATAATTTAAAAATTTAAGTTAGTAATTGTTTTTCTGAATTAGGCAAACAATGGTTGTACTCCTAATTTATTGTAAAGCTACACCAACACCTTTATTGAATATCAGGGCATTAGATCCATTTTCAATAAGGATTTTCCCTGTTTTTCTAAGGCTTTTCTGAAAAGGAAGGTTTTTAGTTAAAGGTTTCTGAAGATGAAACGACCAAGGAAGAAGAATTTTTACTTTTATACTTCAACCGAAAAACACAACTTATGAAAACTAGCTTTCTATGTATTCTCGGCCTGTTCGTCCTTACTGCTTGTAAAAACGAAAAAAAGGAAATTCCCCTTTCCGAAGCACCTATTACCGAAGCACCCGTTACCGAAGAAACACAAGATGATGCACGCTCTTATCCCATTGCCTTGTCCCATGTTTTTAAAGCGCACGGAGGTATGGATCGTTGGGAGCAAATGAACAACCTTTGTTTTGAACTGAACGGCTCCGGCGAAACCGAAGTTCACACCGTCGATTTAAATGAACGACACACCAAAATTGAGACCAAAACTTGGACTATTGGGTACGATGGTGATGCCGTATGGCTTCTTGAGAATAAAAAGGATTCATATAAGGGCAATGCTCGTTTTTACCACAATCTTATGTTCTATTTTTATGCGATGCCGTTTGTGCTTGGGGATGATGGCATTGTATATACAGAAATGGAACCTACTATTCTGGATGGTGTTAGTTACGGTACGCTCAAGATAGGGTATGAAGCAGGGGTAGGAGATTCTCCGGACGATGAATATATGCTGTATTATGATACTGATACCTACAGAATGGTCTGGTTGGGTTATACTGTTACCTATGGAGAAGGTGAAAAGAGCGATGATTGGCACTTTATAAAATACGATGACTGGCAAACCGTAAATGGGGTGGATCTGCCTAAGAAGTTAACATGGTACCATGTTGAAAACGGCACACCCACCAATGAGCGCAATGACCTTAAGTTTGAAAAGGTCACCCTTACGGAGACGAAGTTGGAAGCATCAGTATTTGATAAGCCGGAAGGAGCTGTGGTTGTAACTCAGTAATAATAAAGCCGCTTAAAAAAGCGGCTTTATTTGTTGTTACTCTGCGGTGCCTACCAATTCCAGTTCAAAAACCAGATCGGTATTGGGCGCGATTGTTGGCGGATAACCTCGTTCACCATACGCCAAATGCGAAGGGATAAAGAGCGTTATCTTGTCGCCTGTTTGCATACTCAATAATCCTTCTCTAAAACCCGGGATCAATCTGGCATCGGTACTGTACACTGTGGTGACCGGGGCATATTGTCCCGCCGCTTTTCTTCCTTCATCTACCATATTAAATCTTTCGGCCACTTCAAGTAAGTTCGAATCGAACAACCTTCCGTTCTCGAAATAACCTGCGTAGTTCATAAGCACTTCGCTACCTTCTTTTGGTTTGGGACCTTCTCCTTTTTGATTGTAGTAGATCATAATTCCGGAAGGCATTGTTTCGGCTTTTTCCTTTACGGCAGCCAATTCCTGTGCTTTCACTGTGGCGATCTTATTAAGTGCTTCTTCCTTCTCTTGTTTTTCCTTCTCTATGGCTTCCATTTGGGTCGTGAAGTTGGGAACCTTTGCCCCTTTTTTAACGATGATATTTACCTCCTGCATCACCACAGGATCTACAGGTTTGTCGCCGGGTTTGGTTGTTTCTACTTGGCCAATAGCGTCTACGATGTCCTGACCTATAACAATTTCACCAAACACCGTATGCTTATTATCCAACCATGGTGTTTCTTTCAACGTAATGAAAAACTGGCTTCCATTGGTAGCAGGACCCGAATTGGCCATGGACAGGATTCCTTTTGAATCGTGCTTTAAGCTGTCTACAAACTCGTCCGGGAATCGGTATCCAGGGTTTCCGCTTCCGTCTCCTTTTGGATCTCCTCCTTGGATCATAAAATCTTTTATCACCCGGTGAAATGAAAGTCCGTTGTAAAATTTCTTTCCTTTATATGTTGAATCTACCATGCTGTTATTTCCTTCGGCAAGTGCCACGAAATTGGAAACCGTAAGCGGAGTTGCCTCATGATATAGTTTAGCGACAAAAGTTCCCTTGTTGGTAATAAATTCAGCATATACCCCTTTGTCAAGATCGGGGTACTTATCTTCGCAGGCCGCAAAAGACAGGGTTACTAATAATAAGAGCAATGTGATTTTTTTCATAGGTTCTATTAATTTTCTTTTGGTTCTTCTATTGATTTTAAGGTAACTGTACTTTGCACGGGAATGTTGGTGCCAAGTTTATCTTCGATGCCATAATAGCCAAATGCTTTGTACGAGGGGAAAAGAAAGGTTACTTGCTCACCTTCTTTCATGAGTTTGATCCCATCGCGTATCCCTGAGATTAGTTCTTGATTACTTTGGTCTACGATATAGGTTTGCAGTCCGTTCTCATCTTCGGAAAGGATGGTAGTGCCGGCAAGGTCTTTAATGTCGAAGGTGAAGGTAACTTCATCTCCAAATTCGGGCATTTTCACACTTGTGGTGTCCTTTATATTGTAAAAATACCAAAATCCGCTTTCTGAAGCTATATAGTCCCGCTCGGGATTTGCTTTCATGAGTTTGGTAATGCGTGCTTCTTCTTTTTGGAAGATTTTTTTGTTGCGTTCGGCAGATTCCTTGATAAAACTTCCGGACTTCTGTTGCACGGGGCGTCGTGCTTCAGGCGTCTTGCATGCCGAAAGGCTTAGTGTTAAGAAAGCCAGTATAAGTAGGTTACGATACATGAGTAAGTTCGTTTTTATAGCTAGGCAAGATACTAATAAATTCAGTAATTGTGTCGGTTAATGATTTTGAACTTCTCCCTCCTGCGGCATTTATATGACCGCCACCGTCATAGTGATTGCGGGCAAAGTCGTTTACCGAGAACGACCCTTTACTTCTAAAAGACATCTTTACAATGTTTTCCTGTTTATTCTCTATAAAGATCACGGCAAAATAAATCCCTTTAATGGACAAGGCATAATTTACGAAACCTTCGGTATCGCCTTTCTTGAAGTTATGTGCATCCAATTCCTGCTGTGTCAAGGTAATATAAGCCGTATGCAAATCCGGAAGGATAGTAAGGTTGTTCAAGGCTGTTCCTAGTAACTTCATTCGTTCGGGGCTATTGGTATCGTAGACGGCCTCATGAATCTGTGCATTGGAAGCCCCGGCTTCAATAAGTTTGGCTATAACCTTATGCGTCATAGCGGTAGTCGATGGAAAACGGAACGAACCTGTGTCGGTCATAATACCGGTGTACAATTGTGTGGCAATGGTCTTGTTCACCTTATTCAATCCTTCCAGCGATTCCATAAAATGATATACCATCTGTGAGGTGGAACTCATTGTAATATCGCTGTATGTGGCTTTCGCATAATCATCAGGGGCTTGGTGGTGATCGATCATGACAAAATCTGCCTCGCTTTCTTTAAGGATTTGTTGTAGGTCGCCCGTTCGGTCCAAACTGTTAAAGTCCAGCGTGAAGATTACATCTGCTTCAGAGATCAATGCTTCACTTCGTGAAGTATCCTTTTCATGAATAACAAGTTGGTCGCAACCCGGTAACCATTTTAAAAAATCGGGAAAATCGTTGGGCATCACTACATGGGTATCGTGGCCCAATTGCTTCAGAAAATTTGCAAGGCCCAAGCAAGAGCCCACGGCATCACCGTCGGGATTCTTATGACCAATGACCACTATTCTTTTTTGTGTTGCAAGCAGTTTTTTAACTGTGGACGTTGTTTCAGCATTCATAGGCTGCGAAGATACAATTAATTCGCATTTTTGGCTTCAGCTACTTAAAAACGATTCCGAAAGGTAGTGCGTATTAAACTATTGTAAATTACTTGTTTTTGTAGCTAAATGGGTTACTTTTGCACAAAATTTAAAAAAACCATGCAAACAAATAGAACGTTTACAATGTTAAAGCCCGATAGTGTTGAAAAAGGACACGTTGGAGCTATTTTGGAAAAGATAAATGCTGCCGGTTTCAGAATCGTAGCCATGAAGTTAACACAGATGACGACTGCCGATGCGAAGGCCTTTTATGCGATCCACAAGGAGCGCCCTTTCTTTGGTGAGTTGGTAGCCTATATGACCCGCGGTCCTATTGTTGCTGCCATCCTTGAAAAAGATAATGCTGTGGAAGATTTCCGTACGCTTATTGGAGCGACCAATCCTGCCGACGCTGCCGAAGGAACCATCCGCAAATTATATGCAGCTTCTATTGGAGAGAACGCGGTGCACGGAAGTGACAGCGATGAGAATGCTGCTATTGAAGGCGCGTTCCATTTCTCAGGGAGAGAAATGTTCTAGAGTATAACTCAAAAGAAGAAGGACTGTATAATAGCCTGTTCGGGTTTTTATACAGTCTTTTTTTTACCGAAGGATCAGCTTCTTAATCAAGTCTTTCCCTAAGGATTCATTAAGCAATCTAATGATCTTTTCTTTACCGTAGCTCAATTCTTCTCGCAACACCGAAGAGCTTAAAGATACGTAAAGCGTATTGCGATCCAATTGCACCTGAAGGGTATATTTATCGATCGTTTCACCCATGACCGCATGCCACGCATCTTTCACCGAAACCTTGTCCAGTCCGGGCTGAAGACGATTCGCCTCAATAAAACTTTTGAGGACTTCTCCCAAGGTATTTTCTCCGTCGCGTTTTGCCATACTTTTTTATTCTGAAAGGTTAAACTTCCGATAGCGCCGGTAAGTATACTCCTTTTGATCTTGGTTCTTTACTTTCAACATGCTGTCCTTGACAAACACCACTGTTTCTTTCCAACTGTCGAAAGCGGTATTGTAATATATACGCAAACTATCGTCTTCTATTGCTAATTGAAATTTTTCTGAAGAATCGGTCACTGTAAAGCCACCGTCAAATTTAGGAGCGACCTTCTTTCTAATACCGCTGTCGCCCGTTACTTCTATAAAATCGATCACGGGACTCATACCAAAATCACGCTTCGTACCATCCGCCAAAGTCACCGATTCGATTTCCCAATAGCCTCCCAATCGCTCTTTTTGATCTTCAGGCGTTTGGGTGTCGCAGGAGAACAAGAGAGCTGAAAATAATAAGATGCTAGACAGAGTTAATTTCATGGTGTATCAGTTTGATCGAACTTTCCCAAGGGAAACATTTTGTAAGTTTGATGTACTTTTTTTACGACTTCTTCTGTGCGGTTCGCATGTGTATCACTTATAAAGAGCTGCCCAAAATCTTCGTTGTCTACCAAAGAGATGAGGTGCTCCACCCGCTGCTCGTCCAATTTATCAAAAATATCATCCAATAACAATATGGGTGTGACTTTGCTTTGTGATTTTATAAAATCGAACTGGGCCAATTTCAAAGCGATCAAGTACGACTTTTGTTGCCCCTGCGATCCAAATTTTTTTATGGGGTGTCCGTCGATCTCAAAAAGGAGGTCGTCCTTATGAATTCCAACGTTAGTATACTGGGTGACCTTGTCTTTAGTAAGATACTCCTGAAAAAGCGTGAGTAAAGGCTTTTCCTGTATTTGGCTGGTGTAATTGAGGGATACGGTCTCACTCCCGCTACTAATGGATGCATATCTTTTCAGAAAGATAGGCGTAAATGCTTCCAAAAATTCGGTTCGTTTCTCGAAGATAGGAGTGCCAAGGGTATGCAGTTGTTGGTTGTATACCTCTAGTGTGTCTTGGTTATAGGTATTGTTGGCAGCAAAATACTTTAAAAGGGAATTGCGCTGAAGCAACACTTTGTTATAGTTGATCAATTGCTGCAAATAGTGTGAATCTCCTTGCGATATCACGCCATCCATAAATTTTCTTCGGGTCTCGCTGCCTTCAATGATAAGGTCTCTATCTGCCGGAGAAATAATTACCAGGGGCAGGAATCCTATATGTTCACTAAATTTATCGTAGGCTTTTCCGTTGCGCTTGATAAGTTTTTTTTGTCCGCGCTTTGCACTCACGACCACCTTTTCATCGTGCTCATTCTTTTTGTAAAGTCCTTCAATAACAAAAAATTCCTCGCCATGACGAATATTTTGTGTGGTGATAGGATTGAAGTAGCTCTTTCCGTAGGAAAGATGATAGATCGCATCGAGCACATTGGTCTTTCCAATACCGTTATTTCCCACAAAACAATTGATTTTAGGATCGAAGGAAAAACTTTCCGACTCAAAATTCTTGTAGTTTACTAATGATAATGATTGTAAGTGCATGCGAATGAGACTACTATGTTTCAGGGTTCGGGTGTCAACTTTTCAGAAAAAAAACAAAAAGCAGGCTGCAAATTATCGAAAAATAAGGAATCTTTTCCCTTTTAAATTCTAATAAAAATTTTATTTTTGCGCTTCAATAAAGAAATCTATGGCAACCTACAAGAAAAGAGGTGGTAAACCGAAAACAAAAGTCGAAAAGCAATCTCAATTAGAAGAGAACAGTACAACAGCAGAGGTATTCAATACTTTAGATGAAGGGGCCTCCAGAACCGAGGCTTGGGTTGAAAAGAACCAAAAGTATATTCTCATTACAGTAGGTGCTGTGGCGTTGTGTGTCTTAGGATATTTAGGATATCAGCAATTTATCCAAGGTCCCAAAGAAAGCGAGGCTATGAATGAGATGTATCAAGCTCAGGACTATTTTGAGCAAGCTTTGACCGCAACGGCTAAGGATTCGCTTTATAACCTGTCCCTGAACGGTGGTGAAGGTCAATACGGTTTCTTGGATATTATTGATAATTATGGCGGGACTCCGGCAGGAAATCTTGCCAATTATTACGCAGGAATGGCATACATCAACACAGGTGAATATCAAAAAGCCATTGACCATTTGGACGACTTTAAAAGCGATGATGCGATGCTCGGACCCTTGGCCAAAGGCGCTATTGGCGATGCATTCGCCCAATTGGGACAGCCCGATGACGCATTAGGTTATTATGAGAAGGCGGTATCGTTAAGCGATAATGAAGTTACAGCGCCTCGTTTTCTTCTGAAAGCCGGCCTAACAGCCATGAGCCTTAACAAATTTGATGTTGCCTTGAAGCATTTTAATCGAATTAACGAAGAGTATCCAAAATCGGCTGAAGCCACAAAAGCCAACCTGTATATTGGTCAGGCCGAAGCAATGCAAGAATAGATGGCTACAAACCATAAAAATTTATCAACCTACGATAAAGACACGATCCCAAACGCGAAAGACTTTCGGTTTGGGATCGTTGTTTCTGAATGGAACCATGAGATCACCGAAGGTATGTTCCAAGGAGCTTTCGATGCGCTAAAAGACTGTGGAGCAATCAATGATAATATTGTGCGTTGGAATGTACCCGGAAGCTTCGAACTTAGCTACGGCTGCAAACTCATGCAACAAAGCTACGATATGTTAGATGCTGTTATTGCCATAGGAAGCGTGATCCAAGGTGAAACCAAGCACTTCGATTACGTGTGTGAAGCCGTAGCGCAAGGAATCAAAGACCTGAATGTACAGAATAACATTCCTGTGATCTTTTGTGTACTTACCGATAATAACCGTCAGCAGGCAATGGACCGAAGTGGTGGAAAACACGGCAATAAAGGCACTGAAGCTGCGATTGCTGCGATTAAGATGGCGCAGTTGCGAAAGGATTCTAAATTTTAAAATTTCAGGACGGTTCCACATTCGGAACGATAATTGTTTACAAGAATGGACGGCAAAGTACTTCTAAAACTGCCGTAATTTAAGTACATTTGAAAACGATTAGTTATGGGAATTTTAAAATCACGCAAGAACAAAAAATTTAGTTATAATCCGCGTTACTACAAACACGAAGGCGAAGGAAACCCTTATGAGATACGTCATAAATTTGATGCGTTTAGATCGACTGTTGGGACGTCTCCCGGGTTGAAAGGGAAATTCAAAAACGCGTGGGAAGAACTCAAGGCTTCTAAGAACCGCGGTGTCAATAAACGCATTATCCTTATCACGGCTGCTCTGGTCTTGCTATTCCTGTACATTATCGATTTCGATTTGTCCATATTTTTTCAGCAATACTAATGACTGATATCATTCAGCTTTTACCGGATCATGTTGCCAATCAAATTGCAGCCGGAGAGGTCGTTCAACGTCCTGCTTCCGTGGTCAAGGAACTGCTGGAAAATGCCATAGACGCCGGCGCGACCAAAATAACCTTGCTGGTCAAGGATGCAGGAAAGACGCTTGTACAGGTCACCGATGATGGTATTGGGATGAGCGTTACAGACGCACGACTTTGTTTTGAAAGACATGCCACCTCCAAGATAAAAACGGCCGACGACCTTTTCAACTTACATACCAAGGGCTTCCGCGGTGAAGCTTTGGCTTCCATTGCTGCCATTGCGCATGTGGAATTAAAGACCCGCACCGAAACTTCCGAAGTGGGAACGAAGATCTGTATCGAAGGTAGTGAGGTTACCTCTCAGGAGGCAGCTGTAGTGCCTAGAGGCACGACCATTTCAGTAAAAAATCTTTTTTATAATATTCCGGCGCGCCGAAACTTCCTAAAAAGTAATCCGGTGGAAACACGGCATATCATTGATGAGTTCCACAGAGTTGCATTAGCGCATCCCCAAGTGGCTTTTTCAATGTTGCACAACGGGAACGATGTGTTCAATTTACCTGCGAGCAATGCGCGGCAGCGTATCGTGAATATCTTCGGAAGTAAGACAAACGAAAAATTAGTACCCGTTTCTGAAGAGACCGAGATCGTAAAAGTGGAAGGGTTTGTCATTAAACCACAGTTTGCAAAAAAAAGTAGGGGCGAACAGTTTTTTTTTGTGAACGATAGGTTCATAAAGAGTCCGTACTTACATCATGCGGTAAGTAACGCCTTCGAAGGACTGCTCAAGGACGGGGCACAACCGGGTTATTTCTTGTTCCTTTCGGTAGATCCGCACTCCATCGATATTAACATTCATCCCACGAAGACGGAGATCAAGTTTGACGATGAGCATGCCATTTATGCCATGCTTCGGGCAACGATTAAACATAGTCTGGGGCAATTCAGTATTGCTCCAGTATTGGATTTTAATAAAGATTCGGGTTTCGAGACCCCATACGAGTACAGTAAAAAACAACCTGTCGCACCAACCATAGAAGTCGATAAGAATTTTAATCCATTTCAAAAAGAAGGTGCGCAACGCAATATTTCTTTCCCATACAAACGTGAGAAAGGCGCTTCTTGGGAATCGCTGTATGTAGGATTGAAACAGGAAGAAGGGGTTGTTTCAGGCTTAGAAGACATAGAATTTGAAAGTGAGGAAGTAAGCGGTCGCCTGTTCGAAACGACCGCCGATGTTGAAGGACAGATCACCTTTCAGCTCCACAATAAATATATTATAAGCCCTATTAAAAGTGGTATGATGGTGATCCACCAGCATTTGGCGCACCAACGCATTTTGTATGAAGAATTGCTGAAGAACATAACAGTACAAGAAGCCGTAAGTCAGCAGCTATTGTTTCCGTTGACACTTCATTTTTCGACTCCCGACTTGGAAATTCTCGAAAAAGTAAAAGAACAATTGGAGCATACCGGCTTTGTCTTTTCAGAAATAGGAGAAGAGCAGCTGAGTATCAACGGTATTCCGGTGAATTTGTTAGAGAGTCAGGTAGCCGGCGTATTGGAACGTCTCATCAATGATATTAAAGAAGAAGTACCGGATGCAGGCTTCAGCCAAAACGACCTATTGGCGAAATCCATGGCAAAAAGTATGGCGGTACGAACCGGAATTGCCTTGAACCGAAGCGAACAGGAACACTTGGTGAATCAACTGTTCGCTTGCAAGGAGCCAAGTATTGCTCCCAACAACAAACCAGTGTTAGTTACGTTTGATGTAACCGACTTTGACAAAAAATTTAACTAGATGGGAAGAATCACTGAAACCGTTAAAGTATTAATTATCATCAACGCATTGTTCTTTATTGGAACTTTGATGTCTGAAGATATTTCATACCGGTTATTCTCCTTGTTCTATTTTGAGAACCCTAACTTCAAGTTTTGGCAGCCAATAACGCACATGTTCATGCACGGCGGATTCATGCACATTTTGTTCAATATGTATGCGCTTTGGGCCTTTGGTTCACCATTGGAAATGCGATGGGGACGTACGAAGTTCCTCTTTTTCTATTTCTCAGCCGGATTGGGGGCGGCATTGATACATTCACTCGTAGGGTATTTACAGTTTCACAGTGGATTTGATACGTTAAGCGCATTAGGGGCGAGTGATGCCGAGATCTGGGATATGCTTAACAAAACTTTAGAACCAGGAAGTTGGCGGGATATCTCCAATGTGAGCAGTGAAGCTATGAAGCAATTCTTTGGCGCATGGAATGTTCCTGCGGTAGGAGCTTCTGGAGCGATCTATGGGGTTTTGGTAGCCTTTGGTCTTATGTACCCCAATGTGGAGCTTATGTTGATCTTCCTTCCGGTGCCTATTAAGGCGAAATATTTTATTCCGGCTTTGATCCTATTGGATCTGTTCTCCGGAGTAACAGGCTTTTCATTATTTGGACAGAATATTGCTAATTGGGCCCATATTGGAGGCGCATTGTTTGGGTTTATTATGGCGTATTACTGGAAAAAGAATAGTTTTGATAACACACGCTGGTATTAACTATGGCGGCAAACAATCTATCATATCAATTTAAAACGGCTTCGGTAGCGATCAAATTGATCGTTATCAATCTGGCGATCTTTTTGGTGGTGAATCTGGTAGCCTTCTTATTCGATATCCCGCGAGAACAGTTGACAGCCTGGTTCGTGCTGCCGGATTCTTTCGGAGAGTTCATCCTGCAACCCTGGTCGTTTCTAACGTACAGCTTTTTACATTTTGGCTTTTGGCATTTGTTCTGGAATATGCTGTGGCTGTATTGGTTTAGCAACTTTATTCTAAACCTGTTTAGTGCAAAACGTTTTCTTGCAGTATATCTTTTGGGCGCCCTTTGCGGCGGACTCCTTTACGTGCTTTCGTACAATTTGTTTCCTGTATTTTCCAACAGCAGGGGGTATCTATTAGGAGCATCGGCGGCCGTTACGGCGATTGTAGTCTTTATTGCCACCTATACACCAAACACTCAAGTGCGAATTATCTTTTTTACCGTGAAACTGTGGCACATTGCTGCATTCTTTGTCATCAAGGATCTGGTTCAACTTCCCGGTTCGGGGAATGCCGGCGGATTGCTAGCACATTTAGGCGGAGCTTTATTGGGGTACGTGTATGCCTTGCAATTGGCGAAAGGAAACGATATTGGTAAATGGTTTGAAACGATCATGGACAAGGTGGAAGCGTGGTTCACGCCACGGACTAAAAAGCCGTTTAAAAAAGTACATCGTACAACACCGCATAAAACAGCACGTTCTAAAAAGACAGAAGACAAGACGGGCTATCAGAAAAAAGTAGATGCTATTTTAGATAAGATAGGAAAGAGCGGGTACGACAGCCTTACTAAGGCTGAAAAAGATTTTCTGTTTAAAGCAGGAAAAGAAGACTAACCAATGCGTTCAAAAAAGGGGTTATTACATTCGGTGATTTACTGGTGCAATATCATTGCCGTGATACTGCTAGTGATCTCTTTTGTGTTGCCCTATCTTAGACCATCGGACTTTCCAACACTTTCGTTACTAAGTCTGGCAGTTTCGCCTTTATTGTTGCTTAATGTGTTGTTCATGATCTACTGGATGTTTCGGGGGAAACGTACATTTCTAGTATCGATGGTGGTATTGATCATCGCATACTTTCATTTTAATCCCTTCTTTGAATTTTCTTCTGAAGGGGATGCTTCAGAATATGCACAATCCCTGTCGTTGCTAAGCTACAATGTGCGACTTTTCAATGCTTATGAGAAAGATCCTTCCGAAGGGGTTTCAGAAACCATACACAACATCATTCAAAACGATACACCGGATATTATCTGTATTCAAGAATATTACAGGGAGAGCACCTTCGACTTTTCAGAATATCCTTACCAGTTCATTCATTTTAAAGACGGGAATAACAAATTGGGCCACGCCATTTTTTCAAAATTCCCATTTGCGAAAACGGGGGCATTCGATTTTGACAATTCGCATAACAATACCCTTTTTGCCGATGTGGTAAAAGGGAAAGACACGGTTCGTATTTACAATTTGCACTTGCAATCACTGGGCATTCTTCCCAGAGTGGAATTTCTTCAGGAAGGAGATAAGGAACGGCTGCGTAAACGTATGTCACGGGCATTCGTGATGCAGGAAGGGCAGTCGGCCGCTATATTGGCGCATAAAGCGATGTCTCCGTATCCGGTGATAATATGTGGTGATTTTAACAACACACCCTTCTCGTATGTCTACAGAAAACTCCAAGAAGAAATGACCGATGCATTTGTAGAGCGAGGTAGGGGAATTGGGACCACCTTTAAATTTGACGGCTATCCTATGCGTATTGACTATATTCTCGCTTCAGATAGGTTTGATGTCCTTCAGTTTAAGACAATAAAGAAATCCTTCTCAGATCACTATCCTGTAAAGGCAACGCTAGGGTGGGGAACACAATCTTCTACCCCTTCAGATGACTAAAAATTAAGTTGTTGGGATTCCAGATAGGATAAGGAATTAGGACCTTCATTGCACAATAGATCCAAAACGGAAAGATTGGGTAAAAAATCATGGTGTGCTTCTAAAACCTGTGTATAGGTCTCCAGGTCATAATTCTTTTCCCTGCGTGCATTTACCATGTGCCGTAGATCCCGTTGTAAAGGAGATTTATAATATTCGGTTGTGGTGGAAATGGAAGTTTCTATGCCGAGCAGATCACATAAAACCAAAAAAATGCGCAGATTGTGTACTTGCAATCCGGCGACTTCTTCAGTAAAAAAAGGTGCCAGTTCATCTTCGTAGAATTCAAAAAAAGGAGAGGTTCTATAGGCCGTTTGTATCGATCTCCAATGTTGTTTCTGCCAGTTGAAATCATTCTCTACTATCACCTCTTTTGTCTTTTGACGCATTCCGTCGGATGCATGTTTAACAGGCACATTGAGCAGTAATCTTCCGTTATTATGAGCAATATAGGCGCGATTACGATAGGTCTGTTTCTGGTAGTTGTCCTCAAGTTCCAACACCACTGCATCTGCCTGTGCCACCGCTACCATCTGCGCAATGCAAGGAAAATAAGTTGGATAAATGAGAATCTCTTTCAACATGGTTGATTTGATTATTTAGCACACGTACAAAGAAAGGTTTACGAATTCACCTTTTGTTTTTTTCTTCTTTTTCTGAAGAAATCGAAAGCAAACCAAGCGATCACTGCAAGAAGGAAATACTTGAAGTAAGAGACCGGTTCGCCGGTACCTCCAACAGTAGTGAACATACGCTCCCATCTAATTTTATTGGCTATACCTTTCCCATTGCTGTTCCAGCTCATCCAAACGAATACCGGTTTTCCAACTACATGGTTAAATGGAACATATCCCCAAGTGCGTGCATCTTGAGAATTGTTACGGTTATCTCCCATCATCCAATAGTAGTCCATTTTAAAGGTATACTCGGTAAGTGCTGCGCCGTTAAGCATAATTTGAGTACCCGATTGTGTGATCTTGTTATCAATACCTAGTTCACTTCCCTCATACACTTCAATAATCCGCTTATAGAAAGGAAGACTTTCAGGTGTGATGGCAACTGTTGCTCCTGCCTTCGGAATGTAGATAGGGCCAAAGTGATCGTTGTTCCATTGATAGTTCGCATCGTACGGAAAAACAGACTTGCTCCATTGCCCTTTTGGCGCACCGGTTTTAACGATGGTATCGAGATTAGGATAATTCTTGAACTTCTCGTATTCCTCGTTAGTCATATGTGTTTGGAACACCCTATACGAAGGAGGATCGTCCAACGGGTACAGATCGGTAAGATTGTATTGTTCTGCCGCAAACTTTGGATTCAATGGTTTTGAGGTCGCAAATTGGTATCCGAATTGTAATTTGGCGCGATCGGGAAGTTGGTTCTTTTCTCCATTTATATAGACATAGCCGTCTCGCACTTCCAGGGAATCCCCTGGCAATCCCACACAGCGCTTAACGTAATTCGATTTTTTATCGATGGGTTTTTGTACACTGCCCCGCATGGTACCCGGATTGATATCGATCAAGGTATCAACCGGCCAACTAAAGACTACAATGTCGTTGCGCTCGATCTCCTGAAATCCCGGAAATCTGAAATACGGGATTTGCGGTTCCGGGAGGTAGGAGCGGGTCTTTACCACAGGGATGGTATCGTGCACCATTGGAAATGAGATAGGTGTCATAGGAGCTCTTGCACCATAATGATATTTGCTTACAAAAAGAAAATCACCAACGAGTAAAGTTTTCTCTAAGGAAGACGTAGGTATGGTAAACGGCTGCATAAAGTAGGTATGCACAATAGTGGCAGCTACCACCGCAAACAGGATGCTGCTTACCCATTCACCGGTTGAGGTTCGAGGCTTGAGACTTCGGTCCTTGATGTGGGAGATTTGCTGTGTATAGTTAACATAATAGATGTAAAGACCGAAGGTCACTAAGACCAATGCGGTGTCTGTGGCACTGTTTCGTCCGAAACTGCGCAACGTTTCCACCCAAACCACAGGAAACATGATGAGGTTCACTATAGGAACGAAAAGAAGAAGGGTCCACCACCAAGGTCTGTTAATGATCTTCATTAGGACCACCGCGTTGTAAATGGGAATAGCAGCCTCCCAAGCTTGCCTTCCGGCGATCTTATATAATTTCCAAGTCCCTAAAAAGTGAACTACTTGTACCAGTAGGATAAACAAGAACCATTCTGTCCAACTCATATATGTTTTTTTTCTGAAGGCTTTGCCTTCGGTTTACTTTGGTTATTTAATTTGAAGCACATCTTTCATACTGTAAATGCCTTTCTTTCCTTGTAACCATTCCGCAGCAAGGATGGCTCCTTTTGCGAATCCGTCTCGGGAATGTGCTTCATGTTCCAGTGATATCGAATCTATGGCAGAGTCATATCGAATGATATGCGTACCTTTAACATCTTCAATACGCTTTGCGGTGATGGTTAGGGCATCATCACTTTGCCTGTCCAGTTTCCACTCCTTTTTATCGGAATGCTCTAAAATGCCTTCTGCCAACGAAATGGCGGTGCCACTGGGGGCATCCTTCTTTTGTGTGTGATGGATCTCTTCGATCGATGCGGTATACTCTTTCCAAGGTTCAAACAACTTGGCGGCGTATGCATTGATACTAAAAAAGAGATTTACGCCAATACTGAAGTTTGACGCATAGATAAAGCTAGCGTTACGGTCTTTACCTATTTTTAATACTTCTTCATAGCGATCTAACCAACCGGTAGTGCCGGAAATCACTGGAATACCGTGCTCAAAACAGCTTGTGATGTTTTCGACGGCAGCTTCAGGAGAGGAGAATTCTATCGCGGCTTCGGCGTCCTTCAAATGCCCTTCCGAAGTACTACTGGATCGTTTATAGACGATCTCATGCCCCTGTTCTTTCGCAAGTCGTTCAATGGTCTGTCCCATTTTGCCGTATCCCAGCAGTGCTAACTTCATTTTAGTTGAAATTTTAAGGAGAGTCCGTAGTTTGGATGCGAGTCGATACGATTTAACTCAAAACTAGGCTCCAGTGACAGGTCATCACTCACATTGAATTGTTTTAAATGTGCATCCACATTGGCGTCTACAATATTGACCAGATAGAACGCCAAAGCCACGATGATACTTACATCTTTGTTCTTTTGCGCCGTGCGTTGCGCATCGATTAAACGGTCGGTCGAAATGCCTTGAAACTCGTCATCGGTAAATCCGGCTAACCTGCGCTTATAGGCATCGCGAAACCGGTCGTAATCGTTGTCGTTGTCTATGTAGAAATACACGCCTGTAGCGATGCCGGCATAGATAATAGGAATTTTCCAGTATTTTTTGTTGTAGGCTTGTCCCAGTCCCGGTAGGACGGCGGAGTAGAAGGCAGCTTTGGAGGGCGCCAACGGATTGTAGGCTTCTTTGGACGTGCCGGGATCTTCAACGATCAATACTTTTTCTTCAGTTACTGAAAGTGAATCCGTAGTTTGGGAAAACATACTTCCATAGCCTATGATGAGCAAGAAGATATGGCGTATCTTAATCTTCACGTTTAATTAGCTTGAGGATACGTTGCAGGTCTTCCTTGTTCTTAAAAGGAACGATGAGTTGGCCTTTCCCTGAATTTGACACTTTTACATCTACCTTACTGTCGAATAAAGCCGCCAGATCTTTTTTGGCTTCTTTGGCAAAGGAAGGAACAGATTTTTGTTTAGCGGTATCGGAATTGGTAGGCGATTTGTGTTTTCGAACTAAGGCTTCTGTATCGCGAACCGATAGCTGTTGTGAGAGGATCTTTTCGTAGATCTCCAATTGGTCGTTAGTGTCTTCAATGTTAATAAGCGCACGTCCGTGTCCCATGGATATAAAACCGTCCCGCATACCTGTTTGCACAATGGGATCCAATTTTAAAAGGCGCAAATAGTTTGCAATGGTAGAGCGATTCTTCCCAACGCGATCACTTAGTTCTTCTTGGGTAACCTCGATCTCTTCTATCAATCGCTGGTAGGAGAGGGCGATCTCAATTGGGTCTAGGTCCTGACGCTGGATATTTTCCACCAACGCCATTTCTAAGGACTCTTGGTCGTTCGCTATGCGGATATAAGCAGGTATGGTCTCCAGACCAATAAGTTTTGATGCACGGAATCGTCGTTCCCCGCTTACCAACTGAAATTTATTGAAGTCCATTTTTCGAACCGTAATGGGTTGAATGACGCCTAATTCCTTAATGGAAGAGGCTAATTCCCGAAGCGATTCTTCGTTAAAACTGGTTCTTGGTTGAAAAGGATTGACCTCGATGGTATCCAACTCCAATTCTACAATACTTCCTACTACTTTGTCTGCGTTCTTGTCGGTTGCAGAACGAATATCGTTAGACGGATCTTTCAGCAGGGCAGAAAGTCCGCGTCCCAAAGCTTGTTTTTTAGTTGCTTTTGCCATGAGCCCTTATTGATTTTTTTCAATTAATTCTTGTGCCAAGCTTAAGTAATTATTGGCTCCTTTACTGCCGGCATCATAACTAATAATACTCTCGCCATAACTAGGGGCTTCACTTAAACGCACGTTTCGCTGAATGATTGTTTTGAATACCATCTCATCGAAATGTTTTTTCACCTCATCGACTACCTGATTTGAAAGTCGGAGACGCGAATCGTACATAGTGAGCAACAGACCTTCAATATCCAATTGCTCGTTATGGATCTTCTGTACGCTTTTAATGGTATTAAGCAGTTTCCCTAATCCTTCCAATGCAAAATATTCGCACTGAATGGGGATGATCACACTGTCGGCCGCCGTAAGGGCATTCAATGTCAACAATCCTAGTGAGGGCGCACAATCGATCAAGATAAAATCATACTCGCTTTTAAGACCTTCAATGGCTTTTTTCAGCATCGATTCACGATTCTCCTTATCCACCAATTCAATCTCTATGGCTACAAGATCTATGTGTGAGGGAATGAGATCTAAATTGGGAGAACTGGTTTTTATAATTGCCTCTTTTGCTTTTATCGTGTGCTCGAGCAATTGGTAGGTGCCAATTTCCACGTTCTCTACATCAATGCCAAGACCCGAAGTTGCATTGGCTTGAGGATCTGCGTCTATTAGTAAAATCTTCTTTTCCAAAACGCCCAGAGAGGCGGCCAAATTAACGGATGTTGTGGTTTTTCCCACTCCTCCTTTTTGGTTTGCGATCGCAATTATTTTACCCATCAATTTCCTACAAGATTAAGGGTTAAAAATACGATTAATTATGCGGATAGAAAATGAATTTTGTTAACAGGAAGTAAACATGGAAGCGAATGGCTAAATGGCCTAGTATTTGGGAGATTCTGAAAGAAAATAACAAAAATATAGTCTCTTTTTGACTAAAAGAAATCTAAGATTCGACGCAACGACTCTCATTTCTGTATCTTTATGCCATTAAAGTTAGCACCTTGAAGAAAATACGGATAGTCTCGCTGAAAGGAATGTTGATTCTTCTTGCCACATGTGTAGTGGTAGGGATTATTGGTTATTTCTCGCTCTCTAACCGGCATCAGGCGATCGTTAAGACAACCTTGCTTCATACCTTCAGGATTATAGATCACGATTGGGAGATCCAACGCAAGGACGGCTTGGTCACCCTAGAATCGCCCGACCTGCTAGTTGATAATATCTATCAGTCCATGGATGGTCCTCAAGCAATGCTCAATTTGGATCTCAACCCCGATTCGGACAGGCTGAAATGGATCACAGGCTTCAAAGCTGAAGTATACCGAGAGGGTACAAACGTTCACAACAACGATTTTTTATGTCATACCAACATCGATTTCTTTGACCCGATCCACTATAAGAATTTGAATTTCCCACAGCGCATCAATGCGCAATATCCCCGTTTGGGTACTTTATCCAACGGGATCAACCAATTGCAATTCCCAAAAGGATTTGGATTTCCGGTGGCAGCCAACGATAAGTTCATTGTAGCGTCCAGAACACTTAATCATAACATTAAGGATGCCTTTTTTAAAGTGAAGCATCATATCTCGTTCGAGTTCGCTCCACCCCAAAGTCAATTAAAACCTTTAGTACCCAGAGCATTGGTCCTATTGCAGGACTACGATAGGGAGAACCCTTACAATCCCAATAAGAAGAAGGATCCCACCTTGTGCACGCCCATAGACCTTAAGAACCATTCCTTCTTAAATAAGGACGGCGAAAAATTATCTGCACACTGGATCTTGCCCGAAGGAAACTATCACTATGAGTTCAATGTCACGTACCAGTTGGAGTTAACGGAAGACACCACCATTCATGCTATGGCTGCCCATTTACACCCGCACGCCCAATCTTTCACACTCTATGATATTACGGCAGATACTGCCGTGTATACCTTTCAATGTGAGAACTACGACGGTAAAATAGGACTGAAGAAAGTCCCGGTCTATGCCAGTGAAGAAGGCTTGACGCTCTATGCCGATCATGATTACAAATTAATTCTTGAAACCAGCAATCCAACCGAAGGCTTCAGCGATATGATGGCCGTGCTCTTTGTGTACCTGTACGACAGAGAAATGGACGAACATTTACGATTGCAGACGTCGCTTAGTAGTGTGGTGGATTGATAGCTTGCAAACCTCGGCTATCATTGGATCGTATCATGGCAAGGTATTTTTGTAACGCCAAAAGCCTAAAAATGGTTGCGCTGC
>NZ_CAXAXI010000012.1:0-80609 GCF_963972995.1 uncultured Altibacter sp. | reverse complement strand
GAAAGAGCGGTTGCGGATTTGGATACAGCCCTTCATTATTGGGGCCGTACACTTCCCAGTTGGGGCAATCGAACACCTGGATACCGCCGTTTCCGTTCGCAAACCATCTTCGACCTTGACTGTCGATAAAGATGTCGTTGTTAAAATCGGTAGGCAGACCTGTATTGTATTGGGTGTATTTAGTGTATTGGGTACCGTCAAACCGTCCTACAACACCATAGCCTGAAACCCAATAATTGTTCTCACTGTCTATAAAACTGTCGAACATAGAAAAGCTGGTATATTCTTCCTGCCAATCAACGCCATCAAAATACACCATAGTCGTATTGCTGCCGGCTAGAAGCACTCTGTCGCCCCGAATGTCCATGGTATAGGCCGTAAAATTGGTCGTGGGCCAGTCGTCATTATTTATTTGGGACCAACCACTACCATCATAAATGTCTATGGCATTACCAACCAGTGCCCAAATCCTGTTCTGTTCATCGATCTCTATCTCCCGAATGTCGTTGGAAGAAAGATCGCTATTACCGGTAGTGAATTGGTTCCACGCAGTGCCATCGTATTGTATTAGTCCTGAATCTGAAGCGATCCATACGGTATTAGTAGCGTCTATAGCGATGTCTCTAAGTTCACCGGCGGGGAGATCGGAGTTGGCTGTGGTGAAATACTCCCAGGTAGCATTATTTAGATATCCTACACCGGCTGTAGAAGGATCTCCCGAAGTTACCACCCATACATCGTCACTTGCATCTATTGCAATCCCTTCTATTTGATGGGCCAGAAGGGGGGAGTTGGAGGTGTCGAATAGATCCCAGTTCAAGCCATCCTCGGAAGTTGCCAAGCCTAATTCGGTTCCTACCCAGATGATACCGGTGCTATCGAATTCGATATCGAGAATGAGTCCGTTAGGTAGATAATTCTCATTGTACGTTCCCCAGTTAGTATATATGGTATCATTTTTTCTAATTCGCACCAGACTGCCTTCGTTGTTGGTTGAGGAGTACCCTCCGGTCCAAACATTGTCGAACGCATCCCCCACGATCGTAGTATGGGCAAGGTCACCTACACCCGTGTTATCTCTACGGATGTATGTCCAGTTTGGGTCTTGGGCTTGTAAAACGCCTGTAAATATTAAGCATAGACTTAGAAGTATAGTTTTTTTCATGTCGGTATGGTTTCTTATAGAACAAATAAGGAAAGAAAGACCCTACCTCCAGGTATATTTTTTTAATGTTCTTGGAACAGGACCCTTCTCTTTAAAGATACAAAAAACCTACGTATGCGTCAAGAGGGCTAGGAGCTCAATAATGGAGCTCTTTTCGGGAAAGGGATTGCGTGATCTGTTTAAGCTCTTTTGGGCATCCAAAAAGCGAGTCACAAAAGCCCGGTACGCCTACGGCGTATTCCCCCAAAAACTAGAACAATAATTTCTTCTTCCGAAGCTCGAAATTCTGACCCAAATACACCTTTCGCACCATCTCATCGGCAGCGAGCTCTTCGGGCACACCGTGTTTCAAGATACTACCTTCAAACATTAGATAAGTGCGGTCTGTGATGGCCAGTGTTTCCTGTACGTTGTGGTCTGTAATAAGAATGCCAATGTTCTTGTTCTTCAATTGGGCAACAATACGTTGAATATCCTCTACGGCAACAGGATCGACCCCTGCGAAGGGTTCATCCAACAGAATGAAATGCGGATCTGTGGCGAGCGCGCGGGCGATCTCGGTACGTCGTCGCTCCCCACCACTCAACAGATCCCCGCGATTGGTGCGAATGTGTCCCAGACCGAACTCCTCGATAAGCGTTTCCATCTTAGCTCGCTGTTCTTTCTTGGAAAGCTTTGTAAGTTGCAGCACGCTAAGTATATTGTCTTCTACGCTTAATTTTCGAAACACCGAAGCTTCCTGCGCCAGATAGCCAATACCATTTTGTGCTCTTTTGTACATTGGATATTTGGTAATTTCCTTACCCTCCAAGAATATTTGTCCGCCGTTGGGCTTTATAAGTCCCACGATCATATAGAAGGACGTGGTCTTTCCGGCACCGTTAGGGCCCAATAGCCCTACGATCTCTCCTTGATTTACTTCTACAGAGATCCCTTTCACGACTTTACGGCCTTTGTACGATTTAATGAGATTTTCTGCTCTTAGTTTCATGAAGGATATGCTTTGCTAACAGGAACGTTAAAAGTACTATATAATTTCAGTATTGAAAAATTAGGAGCCTTTTTGCTCCAGTGCTTCCCAAAATTCGAAGGCACGGCGTAAGTGCGGGATTACGATGGTACCGCCTATTAATAAGGAGATGCTCATAGCTTCTACAGCTTCTTCTTTGCTAATGCCTAGTTTGTGGCATTCTTCCAGATGGTAGCGCACACAGTCGTCACAGCGCAGTACCAACGAATTACCAAGTCCCAAGAGTTCTTTGGTTTTCTTCGGAAGGGTTCCCTCCATATAGGCGTTGGTATCGAGATTAAAGATGCGTTTAATGATCTTGTTGTTGTCTTCCAGCAGCTTTTCGTTCATACGGGAACGATAGGCATTAAATTCGTCTACGATGTTATTTGACATGTTGTTTCTTTGCTTTTTTGTTCTGTCTTCTTATAACCCCTTTGGAGATGAAGATGCTCACCTCATACAAAATTAGTACCGGAATGGCCACGATGATCTGACTGGCAATGTCCGGAGGAGTAATGATCGCTGAAATGATCAATACGATCACTAAGGCGAATTTGCGGTATTTTCGTAATATTTCGGGCGTGACCACACCAATCTTCGTCAAAAAATAGATAATGATAGGTAGCTCAAATATCAATCCGCTTGCCAATACCGAGGCACGTACCAAGGAGATATAACTACTTAGGTCGAAATCGTTGAATACCTGCTCGCTTACCTGATAGCTACCAAGGAAGTTGATCGATAGCGGGGTCACCACATAATAGCCGAACAACACTCCGGTAAAAAAGAGCAAGGATGCAATAATAATAAAACCGCGGCTGGTACTGCGTTCATTGTCTCGTAATCCCGGACTTACAAACCGCCAAAATTCCCAGATCACATAGGGAAAGGCAACCACGAAGCCTGCGGTAATGGAGGTCCAGATATGTGCAGAAAACTGTCCGGCCATTGTTCGGCTTTGAATTCGAAAAGGAAGTTCCGTAAAACAAAAGCTGTCTTCCAACCCCAGAGACTGCGCAGCCCGGCACAATATCTTGTAGGTAGGGAAATCGGCTTTCTTAGGACCGAACAGCAAGACATCAAAAATAAAATCCTTTGCCAAAAAAGCGATTCCACCCAGGACGGTTACCGCAATGGTAGAACGAATGAGGTGCCAACGGAGTTCTTCCAAATGGTCTAAGAACGACATTTCCTTGGCTGCGCCTTTTATTTTTTTTCGAAGTCCCATTAAATAATGCCTTCTTTGGTAAGGTTATGAATATGTACTACGCCGCTGTACTTACCGTTGGTTTCGGCAAGAAGTTGCGTGATCCCGTGGGTGTCCATCAATTCCATGGCTTCTACCGCCATGGCGTCGTTGGAAATGATCTTAGGATTACGGGACATGATGTCTTTGGCGGTTAAGCCGCTAAAGTTGTCGACGCGTGTAAGCATACGCCGTAAGTCTCCGTCTGTGATGATCCCAACGATAATGTCGTTTTCCACTACGGCGGTGACACCGAGCATTTTTTCGGAGATCTCCACGATCACTTTTTTAACGTCGGTATCGGGGTGTACTTTGGGTTGTTCGTTGAGGGACGTAAGGTCGCTCACCCGAAGGTATAACTTTTTGCCCAAGGAGCCACCGGGATGGAACTTTGCAAAATCTTTGCTGGAGAAGCCCCGCAGGTCCAATAGACACATAGCTAGAGCATCTCCTATGACTAACTGAGCCGTGGTGCTGGTAGTAGGGGCCAAATTATTGGGGCACGCTTCCTTTTCGACATACGCGTTCAATACAAAATCGGCTTGCTGTCCCAGAAATGATTCCTTATGTGACGTAATCCCTATAAGTTTATTGCCAATCGCCTTAATTAACGGTACCAATACCTTGATCTCCGGTGTATTGCCACTTTTCGAGATACATATCACCGTATCGCTCTCTTGAATGGTTCCCAGGTCACCATGGATCGCATCGGCCGCATGCATAAAGATCGCAGGTGTTCCCGTAGAGTTAAGGGTAGCTACGATCTTGGTAGCGATGTTGGCGCTTTTCCCAATTCCGGTGACGATTACCCTTCCTTTGGACTGATATATATATTGTACTGCCTGAGCGAATTCCTCGTCGACAAGTTCGGACAAGTGAAGGATCGCTTTACTTTCAGTTTCAATGGTTTCTTTTGCTACGGAAATAATTCGGGTTTCTTCCTTCAAAATTTTACACTTTTATTAGTTTGCAACTGTTCCAGAAATTAGTATATTTAGATAGCGAACCGAAAATTACTACAAATTGTAGGGTTCGCAACATATTTTAGATACAGTTTTATTACATAGGTTGCAAAATTACAATTGTTCCACTGTATTCACAATTATAATAAGAAAACCTTATACATATTAAATAAAAGAACGTAGCAGCGTGAGTGAGATTGATATATACGCAGCCCTCAAGAAATTTTTTGGATTTACTAAGTTTAAAGGACTTCAAGAGGAAGTGATTAAAAGCGTACTGAACGATGAGAATACATTTGTCATCATGCCTACCGGTGGGGGTAAATCCTTATGTTATCAACTCCCTGCGCTTATCAAGGACGGGACAGCCATAGTTGTCTCGCCATTGATCGCTCTTATGAAGAATCAGGTGGATGCGCTTCGGGCGTTATCTTCGGAAGAAGGGATCGCACACGTGCTCAACTCATCCCTCAACAAATCGGAAGTAAAAAAAGTAAAGAGCGATATCACCAACGGCGTGACCAAGCTGTTATATGTTGCTCCCGAGTCACTGACCAAAGAGGAGAATGTCGCTTTTCTCAATTCGGTCAAGATCTCTTTTGTAGCCATCGATGAAGCCCACTGTATTAGTGAATGGGGGCATGACTTTCGACCCGAATATAGAAACCTTCGAAGTATTATTAAACGCATAGGGGACAACATTCCTATTATTGGTCTCACGGCCACAGCCACCCCTAAGGTTCAGGAAGATATTTTAAAGAATTTAGGCATACAGGAGGCGAACACCTTCAAAGCTTCGTTTAATCGCCCCAACCTCTATTACGAGATACGTCCTAAAACAAAGAACATCGACTCAGACATCACACGCTTTGTAAAGAAATACGAAGGGAAAAGCGGTATCATCTATTGTTTAAGTCGTAAACGCGTGGAGGAGCTCGCACAGATCCTTCAGGTGAACGGTATTAAAGCCGTGCCTTATCATGCGGGTCTTGATGCTAAGACGCGCGTGAAGCATCAAGACATGTTCCTTATGGAGGATGTGGATGTGGTCGTGGCTACCATCGCTTTCGGTATGGGGATCGATAAACCTGATGTACGTTTCGTTATTCATAACGATATGCCAAAAAGTATTGAGAGCTATTACCAAGAGACCGGTAGAGCAGGTCGGGATGGCGGGGAAGGCTATTGTTTGGCATTTTACGGCTATAAGGATATAGAGAAGCTTGAAAAGTTCATGAGCGGTAAGCCCGTGGCCGAACAGGAAATTGGTCACGCACTACTTCAGGAAGTGGTCGCTTTTGCTGAAAGCTCCATATCGCGACGCAAGTTCATACTGCATTATTTTGGCGAGGAGTTCGATAATGAGACCGGTGAAGGCGGTGATATGGATGACAACATGCGTCACCCCAAGAAGAAACATGAAGCGATGGATGAGGCCAAGACCTTGCTTGGTATCGTCCAAAAGACCAACGAACAATACAAAAGCAAAGAAATAGTACATGTGTTGGTAGGGAAGGTCAATGCCCTTATAAAATCTCATCGTACCGATGCACAGGACTACTTTGGTATAGGAGCGTATAAAGAACCTTCCTTCTGGATGGCATTACTGCGTCAATTATTGGTAGCAGGGTATCTTCGGAAAGAGATCGAGACCTACGGTATCCTTCACCTCACCAAACGCGGCAAAGAGTTCTTGCGCTCACCTCATTCTTTTACGATGACTGAAGATCATTCGTTCAATGAAGCCAATGATGAAACCATTATCGTTTCTAAGAAAGGAGGAGGCACCGCAGACGAGCAACTGTTTAAGCTTCTAAAGGCAGAGCGCAAGAAGGTGGCAGATAAGCTGGATCTTCCCCCCTTTGTGATCTTTCAGGACCCCTCTTTGGAAGATATGGCCTTAAAATATCCGGTCACTATTGAAGAACTGTCGAACGTACATGGTGTAGGTGAAGGAAAAGCAAAAAAGTACGGTGCTTCCTTCGTTAAACTTATCAATACCTATGTTGAAGAAAACGATGTGATCCGGCCCGATGATTTTATAGTTAAATCCACAGGAACGAACAGTGCGTTAAAATTATACATTATACAGAATGTGGACCGTAAACTGCCATTGGATGATATTGCATCAGCGAAGGGGTTGGAAATGGCCGATTTCATTAAAGAGATGGAAGCCATTGTGTACAGCGGAACAAAATTGAACATCGATTATTGGATTGACGATATCTTGGACGAGGATCAACAGGAAGAGATCCATGACTATTTTTTAGAGGCCGAAACCGATAAGATCGAAGATGCCATGGACGAGTTCGATGGGGAATACGACGTGGAAGAGCTTCGGTTGTATCGTATTAAGTTTATAAGTGAAGTGGCCAACTAAAGCTGTTCGTTTCTTCTGAAAAGAGGTCATTTTTCATTCGTAACTAAACTACATTGCCTACCTTTGCAGCTTCATAAAAAAGTACAATCATGCAAGACGGAATTTACGCAAAATTCACAACCGAAAAAGGAACTATTCTAATTAAACTTACCCATGACAAAACGCCCGGCACTGTAGGGAACTTTGTGGCTCTCGCCGAAGGTAATCTGGAAAATAAAGCGCGACCACAAGGCAAGCCTTATTACGATGGACTTACATTTCACCGGGTCATCCCGGACTTTATGATACAGGGAGGTGATCCCAACGGAACCGGATCCGGAGGTCCCGGTTACAATTTTGATGATGAATTTCACCCTGAACTAAAACACGATACACCCGGCGTACTTTCTATGGCGAACGCAGGAAAAGGTACCAACGGGAGCCAATTTTTTATCACACACGTGCCCACGCCGTGGCTCGACAACAATCATACGGTTTTTGGTCATGTGATTGAAGGGCAGGATGTAGTGGACAGCATTGAGCAAGGCGATACGATGCAAAAAATAGAGATCCTTCGCGAAGGGGATGCCGCTAAAAAGTGGAATGCCGTGGAGCATTTCAGGCAATTTACCGGGGCGAAGGCCGAACGTGAAGCTGCAGCCAAAAAAGCCCAAGATGACTTGTTATCTTCCCTTTCTGAAGGGTTTGAAAAGACAGACAGCGGTTTGCGCTATCAGATCATTCAAAAAGGAACGGGTGCCAAAGCGGAAAAAGGTAAGACCGTGGCAGTACACTATAAAGGGATGTTTGCCGATGGAGGTGAGTTCGATAACTCCTACAAACGCGGCAATCCTATTGAATTCCCGGTTGGAATGGGCAATGTTATTGCCGGTTGGGATGAAGGGATCCAACTGCTTCAGGTAGGGGATAAGGCTCGTTTTGTGATCCCATCGCATTTGGCTTACGGTAAACAAGGCGCCGGAGGCGTCATACCCCCTAATGCGACCCTTGTGTTCGATGTAGAACTCATGAATGTGAAAGGGTCTTAAAAGCCTTCCGAAGCATTTACGAAAAGCAAAAAATAACACTGCATAACGCTCCAAGAGATTGGGGCGTTTTGTATTTTTATACGATGGAATTGGAAAAACTAAGGTATCCCATTGGGAAGTTCGATTGTCCGTCGAATATTACACACGAGAAATTGGAAGCTTGGATCTCTATTTTAGAGTACTTTCCTGTACGCTTGTCGCATTTGGTTCGATCGCTTTCCGAAGAACAACTCAACACTCCGTATCGGCCTGACGGCTGGACCGTACAACAGGTAATTCATCATGTGTACGACAGTCATCACAACAGCTACAGTCGCTTTCGGTGGGCGCTTACCGAACCAACACCCTTGATAAAAGCGTACGACGAAAAGCGTTGGGCAGAGCAGTTCGATTATAAAATGGCGCCTATTTCACTGTCCCTTGATGCACTGGGAGCTTTACACGCTAAACTGGTGTTTTTGCTAAAAGGTCTTTCGTATGTTGAATTTCAAAAGGAATTTGTACATCCCGATGGGAACAGGCACATTTCTCTCGCTGAAGCTACCGGCATATACGCCTGGCATTCCAATCATCATTATGCACACATCGAAAATCTGTTATTGCGGAAGGGCTGGAAATAGGAGGGTATTACGATTTCCACTTGATATTACAACCTATACTGGGTTTTTGATCCTTCCGCTGCGGATTGTTGTTCAAGACATTGTCCAATGCTTCCCTAAGATCTCTGCCATTCACGGGAATTCCATTGCCGGGTCGCGAATTGTCTAATTGGCCGCGATAGATCAACTTTAAATCACTATCAAATAGAAAGAAATCGGGGGTGCAGGCAGCGTCATACGCCTTCGCAACTTCTTGGGTGTCATCGTACAGATAGGGGAAGGGATAATTGTATTTTCGGGCAGTTTGCCACATTTCGGCGGGGCCGTCCTGTGGATGTGTTTCCACGTCATTACTGCTTATGGCAACAAATCCGAAGCCTGTGACACGGTAATCGTTTGCAATACGAACGATCTCTTCATTTACGTGTTTAACAAAGGGACAATGGTTGCAAATAAACATGACCACAGTGCCTTTCTCTCCACGAACATCTGCCAATCGAACGGGTTTTGCTGTGACCGTATTCAATAGGGTAAAGTCCGGAGCTTGGGTGCCTAGCGGTAGCATATTCGATTCAGTTCTGGCCATGAGCTCTATTTTTCAGATTAGTTGTAAAATACTCCTTAAAGTTACAACTATTAAAGTATTTATAAATTTTTGGGCATCTGTCTTTGTAACCGTAACTTTATACAAACTCACAACCTATGAAAAACTCATACCCATCCCTTTCCGTAGCGATTACCGAGCTTCAAAAAGAAGGGTTCACAGAAGACTTCAATCTGGTGGAGGAAGGAATAGAATCCAAATCCTTAAAGAACAAATGGAAGGCCGGTGAATGCGACGTGGTGCGCTACTACCGATTTGAAGGCATGTCCAATCCGGATGATAATTCTATTTTATATCTTATTGAAACGACCGACGGCAGAAAAGGATTGTTAGTTGACAATTACAGTGCCGATGGTGGCTCGACCTCGCCTGAAATGCTCAAAAAACTTAGGATCAACTATGACTAACACCTTGTCCTGGACCGATTTTGAAAAGGTCGAGATGCGTGTGGGGACCGTTACAGATGTTCAGGATTTTCCTGAAGCCCGCAATCCATCGTATCAACTGCGTATTGATTTTGGCGAAACCATAGGTGAAAAAAAAACGTCGGCACAAATCACAGCGTTGTATTCCAAATCTGAACTTCTGGGCAAACAAGTGATCGCTGTCGTCAACTTTCCAAAGAAACAAATCGCCGGGTTTATGAGCGAATGCCTCCTCCTGGGAGCAGTTAACGGGAAAGAGGTCACACTATTATCTACAGATCGCCCTGTTGCCAATGGCCTAAAGATCTCTTAATCTTCTTTTTTTGTCTTTACTGAAAAACTAGGCGCTTGATAGTTTTCCGGAAGGTATTTTGATGGGATGGTAGTCATGTTCCCATCACGTGCCGCACGATAATGGGGCGACAAGATCTCGATGCTGTTCTCATTACACACGTCCTGAATGTTTTGATGCAGGTTCGAATAGATGCTCGCCTGTTTGTTCGGTTCTCTGATGTATGCATTGATCTGGTACGACACATAGAAATCGTCCAAGCTGGTCTGTAATACAAAAGGAGGTGGGTCTTGAAGTACATATTCGGTACGTGATGCTGCTTCAATAAGCGCCTCATGCATGTCTTTCCAAGGCACGTCGTAACCAATAGTTACGGTAGAATGAATAATGAGACCTTTTTCCGGTGCGTCACTGCTGTAATTGATGGTGTGACTGTTCATCACCGTAGAATTAGGAATAGAGATGATCTCATTTTTAATAGTACGAACCCTTGTGACCAAGGTTGATTTTTCAATAACATCGCCAAATACATCACCAATCTTAACACGATCGCCAATCTTAAAAAGACGCATGTATGTTAAGACCAGACCTGCAATAATGTTGGAGAGCGATCCTGCCGATCCGAAGGTAAACAAGAATCCCAAGAAAACCGAAACCCCTTTAAATATTGGAGAATCACTACCCGGAAGGTAAGGAAAGATCACTACGATCATAAAGGCGATCACTATAATGCGTACCAACTGGTAGGTTGGTGTGGCCCAGTCTGAATAGAATCCCGGAATCTTTAAATTTTCTTTTTCAATTTCCGACTTTAAAAAGTGTATAGCTTTTAGAACGTATCGAAATACGATCACAATTACGATGATAGTGATTAGATTTGGCAGATAGTTCCAAAACGACAGTAAGATCTTCTTAACGGGATTGAACACGTACCCAAAAAGGGTATCGGCAAAATTTTGCGTCCACGGAAAGATCCCAAAAAGTATGGGAAGCGCGATGTAAATGGCCAATAAAATGGTGAACCACTTCAATACCTTATTCACCGCTAACAAAGCATTTACCTGTCGCTGGGCATCGAAGAAGGTATAATTTTTAAAAGTGATACCCTTGATGCGTTTGTTTTCCTGTTCCTTGATCTTGGATGCAGACCATCTAAAGAGTTGAGACACATATTTTATCAACAGGCCAATCACTAACAGCACGAGTAGTGCCAATCCTATTTTCTTAGCGATACTTAAGATGTTGATTTCCGATCGATAGGCTTCAACGGCAGTTCCAATGACCGACTTATACGATTCGGCCAATGCTTGGGGGGTAGTATCGTTCCAGAGTGCATCATTTTCAGAAACACTGGTAATAATAGTTTCGTTGTAAACGATATCCACGGTATTCTCTGAAAGAATGACCTTCAGGGAATCGGGAGCAAAAGATATGTTCTCTGGCAGTTTTTGGATCCTTCTGCTTACGGCTTCGGCACGTTCTTTTGCCGAAAAGCTCCCTAGTTTATTATGGATCTCAAAAAGTGTGTCGTCGAAGAAACCTATAACCGGATAGCCTGTCGCCGACTTTTTAAGCGCGGCGATCTTTTCTTTCTTTTCTGAAATACGGCGTGTTTCCTTTTCCTGTAAGGCTTTAAGTTCTGCCTCTAATGCCGTTCGCTGTGAACCATCGGTCTCACGCAAGGATTCGATTTGCTGCTGAAGCAATTCCTTCTGAACAGAATCGATGATGCGTTGTTTTTCCAAGGCCTCTAATTCTTTAGAGAAAGAAGCCGTTGCCGAGGTTTTGACTGAATCCAAGACATTGACCAACGAATCGTTTTGGGCCACTCCATGTGTGGAAATCCCCAATAAAAACAGACAGGTTAGGATATAATGAATACCTTTCATAAATAGTTATAAAAAACGTGACGAAAGTACTTAATAATGTATATGATACATCAATTTTAACATAATTATTCGAAATGCAAATGAATTTTATACATGCCTTTATTAAATACTAAGGAAGTGTTATAATTGGCTATACGTAGCGTTAAAGCAAAGGGTTGCGAAGATAATTTGGGTTATCTTGAAAAGAAAAATAGTATGGAAACTAACAAGAAAGAGAACCTAAAGTATAATCCTAAGATCACCGAGCACGATAAATCGATTCTAAAACAAGAGAATATCCATGGTGACGGAGGTGACGATCAACAACTTAAAGAACGTAAACGTGATGTAGACTTCGCCCGTAGCGATCTGGATATTCCGGGGCGCGAGCAAGCGAAAAAAGGTAACGGTCCGCTGGGTCTTACCGACGAAGAGAACAAACACCACAGTCAGGGTGGCGACTCTAAAAACAATTTGGAACGTGACGATTCGGCCTTATAGAATTACACTTCGCTATCCAGCACGTCGGTCACGACATAATAACGAGGATCGTCGATAGCTTCTTCGATAACCGATTCGAAATCGGGGTTCCATTTTAGTAATAAGGTTTTACAATCGGGGCTTAGATGTGTCAACTTCACCTCTTTCCCGGACTCAAGATATTTGTTCGCTACATTTCGCAACGCTTCAACACCACTGTGGTCGCTAACTTTGGATTCTATAAAGTCGATCTCGATCTTATCGGGGTCTGTGCTAAAATCGAATTTTGAATTGAAATTCTGCACACTTCCGAAGAATAAAGGCCCCCAGATCTCATATACTTTTGTTCCGTCCTCTTTTATTCGTTTGCGGGCACGAATCATTGTGGCGTTCTTCCAGGCAAAGACCAAAGCGCTCATAATTACTCCTGCAATAACCGCAACAGCAAGGTCTTGCCAAACGGTTATCGCAGATACTGCAATCAATACAATGGCATCTGCCAACGGTATCTTATGTAAAATGCGAAAGCTGCTCCATGCAAACGTACCAATCACGACCATAAACATGACACCCACCAATGCTGCAATAGGTATCTGCTCGATCAAAGGTGCCCCAAACAATACGAAACACAGTAAAGCAACCGCAGCAACCGCACCTGAGAGGCGTCCACGTCCTCCGGAGTTGATGTTGATAATTGACTGGCCGATCATTGCGCAACCTCCCATACCTCCAAACAAGCCATTGAGGATGTTCGCACCACCTTGTGCGACACATTCCCGATTTCCGCTACCGCGAGTCTCGGTCATCTCATCTATCAGATTCAAGGTCATGAGCGATTCGATCAAGCCAACCGCTGCCAAGATCACTGCGGTAGAGAGAATAAGTTCCCAGTGGCCATGCAGGGTATATAAAAGTGTAAATATTTGATCTTGGAAGGTTGGCAATCCGCCTTGCAGGCCGTCTCCGCCTCCGTCTTTAATGAATGATCCTACGGTACTTACATCCATTCCGCCAAAGATCACGATCGCAGCAACGATTACGATTGCGGTTAGTGCGGCAGGAATTTTCTTTGTTAACTTCGGAAGGGCGAACATGATAGTCATGGTAAGTCCTACCAATCCCAGCATGATCCAAAGATCGGATCCTTGCATAAATTCCTTCGAACCATTTACATTAACCTTGAAAAGGCCAAGCTGTGAAAGGAAAATGACAATGGCCAACCCGTTTACAAATCCCATCATTACCGGGTGTGGGATCAATCTCACAAATTTACCTAAACGAAAGACTCCGGCCAATATCTGTATGCCTCCAACGAAAAGCAAAGTGATGAACAACCATTGCAGACCAAGATTTTCGACTGGAACGGCGAGTGCATCACCTACTTCATTTCCTTTTTGAATAAGATGTACCATCACTACGGCCATGGCTCCGGTCGCACCGGAGATCATACCCGGACGTCCTCCAAAGAGAGCCGTTACGATCCCCATCATAAATGCCCCATACAAGCCCACCAAAGGATCTATACCCGCTACAAAAGCAAAGGCCACGGCTTCAGGAACGAGTGCTAAGGCCACGGTCAAGCCCGAAAGGATGTCATTTTTAGGATTTTGCGTAAAATTCTTTAGGGTTCTTTGCCACATAGTTCGCTGTTAAAAAAGCGGCAAAGATACGGTTTTGTAAACGAGGGTAAAAACTGAATATAGGCTTAATTTCGTAAATACCAGTCGGCATCCTTATAAGCGGACGTCCTAGCTGCTTTTTCACGATTCTTCATGAGAATATGGAATCGATCGATCACCCGGCTTCTATACCCCAAAAGATGAAAGAAATCTTTAGTGAAAAAACGTGCGATTCGAATATCAACTATAAGTGTGTCCTTTTTCTTCGATTGCCAACGAACCCCCGGCAATAGCGTAAGCAGTGCATCTATATGAAATTTTCGACACCATCGGGATAGATGCATAAAAATCTTTGGGATAGATCGAACCACAAAAAAACCGTCACCCCCTTGTTTTTGGTATAATGGCATAAATATTTTGCCCTTATATTGGGCGATGATAGGTCTTCCATTCTTATGGGCCAATAATTGTCCCTTTTCAATCGATTGAAAATTTTCAAATCCGGGTGCCATGATAAAGGCATCTGTAGCCTGAAGTGAGTGATGATGGAATATCTCAAAGAAACCCCTTTTATCGCTACACTGATTTGAGAGAATTGCAGCAGATTTTTCTACTTGTGACAACGTATGTGGAATACACCCTGAAAAGGCCAAACTTAGATAGCTGAAGGCTTTATGGTTGATTACCGCCTGCAGGTCATCGTGCTGCCCTCCCTCAAAACCAAAAGCGACATACCCGAGTTCGTTTACGTAGCTTAGCAGCGGTCCCACTAAAAATTCTTCGATGCCTAAAATAATGGGAACGGGATACTGGGAGGTAAACTTTCGATTCAGTAGATTATCATTTACGGTGATGAAAGGGATGGTCGTGCCGGAAGTGGTATGAAGATCAAAGAAATAGAACGGTCCTTTCTCATTTTCCAATATTTCTGAAAAAGTAGCGTAGAGTTCGCATTGTTCTTTTCTGTCCTCATTTTCGGAAGTATCAAAACTTCCGGAGATCAATTTTTTGATCGTTGGAAACGTCCATAAACGGTTGAGATCTTCTTTTTGGTACCTTTTGCCATGCCTCAAAGCCCACAAGTTACCTGCAATTGCATATATACTACCTTTCAGCGGAACGTTCGCTTGTTTAAGCTCTGCCATCAGTTGTTGCAGGGCGATGACCCCGGCGGGTTCGTTTCCGTGCAAACCACCTACAAACACAATTGTGGGGCCGGGTTCTGCCCCCTTAAGATGTCCAATAATGCGCTGTGTTACTACTTTATTTTGAACCGTATTAGGAATTTCGGTCATTGTCAAAAGGTATTACATCTTTAATGGTTATAATTCCAATCATTTCATTATCCTTTACTACCGGTAAACAACCAAACTCATGTTTTTTCATAAGGGCAATCGCATGAGAAATCGGAGTGTCTGAATTTACTGTGGTAACGTCTCTCACCATAATATCAGCTACAGTCAGTGTACTGCTGTTATTCTCACTTTTTTGATGTTTCTTCATATGAGTCCAAGTAAGAAGGCCGCTCAGCATACCACCTTTGCCTTCTACAGGAACATGGTGTACGTTTTTCCATTCCATTACCGAGGTAGCGAGACTGGCAAGATCGTTTTCCTTTACAGTAAACAATTGGGTGGACATGATATGGCCCACCAGATGTGCCGAAGACAGTGCTCCTGCACGATATTTGACCTGTGGCCACTCATTAACTACCTTTTCCGTCTGCTGGGCTTCGTACATTGCCTTTGTAAGTATGCGTAGCGCATCGTCTTTTTTCATCGTCTTTCGCAGTTTTCTGAAATTTTGAACCATCCACTGGGAACCGGTTATTCCATGTGCACGTACTTCTATTACTTTCAGAAACCGTTCTATATCTGCAGGGTCAATTCCTGCTTTTTTAAGCCCCGAATGAGCGATTGGCAAGAGCTCTTTCAAGATCAGGTCTTTAACCGAATACGCCTTGCCCATCCAATGAAGGACGGAGTGTTTTCCGGTACGTGCAGCTTTGATAAAATTCGATTTTGCATCTCTAAAATCCATAACGGCCGGCATGTGGTCGAAAGTGGATGGACGACCTATCATTAATCCTACCCAGAAAACAAAGGTTGCCATCTCATCCAAGGTGGAAGGTCCCGATGCGATATATCTGTTCTCGATACGAACATGTGCCTTTCCTCCGCCCACGCCGTAGCAGGGACGATTCCACTTATAGATGGTGCCGTTGTGGAGATTGAGAGCGGGAAGTTTAGGAATTCCGCCTTCTTCCAAGATGTCCATAGAATCTCTCGCTATATCTTTAGATAAGATTACTTTGTGGATAGCGATGTCATTTTTATAGATGTCAGCTATCGATCCGCTTTCCCACTGTGTCCCAAAGGAAACCCGTGCTTGTTGATCCTTTAGTGCATACGAAGAGAACCGAGTATCTATACTTTGCTGAAACAAAGCAATTCGGGTCTCATCCCACAATTCTCTGCCTAAGAGAAGCGGAGAATTTGTACTTATTCCCAAAATAGGACCGGAAATTGCCTGTGCCCAATTGTAACTGGATATGAAATCCTGTGGGGCAATTTGTAAATGCATTTGGAAGCTGGTATTACAAGCTTCAAATAACACCGAATCATGATGGATACTAAGATCGTCCACGCCCTTTATGTATAATTGGAAGTCACTGCCACGTAATTCCTTCATCATATCATTGAGCGCCCAATACCTGGGTTGGGGTGTCATGTAATAAAATTCTAGTTCTTTCTTGCTAATGGTGGGAAGAATACCGGTAAGTAATAAATAAGTGTCGTGTTGTTTCGCGGTGTTACCGGCTTTCAGCAATAATTCGTTAAGCTGGGATTCCATCAGCGAAAAACAATTCGATGTTAAAGGAACTGGATCTAGATTGATCTCTAGATTGTACCGCGCCAGTTCGGTAGTGAAATGTGGATCGTCAATGGCTTTTAAGATAGCTTCTGAACGATCTGAAGGACGCCAGTGCGGCGTAAGAAGACAAAACTCCTGCTCGGCACCTATTCGAACGATATCATCTTCGATAAGACCTTGGACCAACATCTGTTCTAACGCTTTTATATCATTTAACAGATGTGCTATAAACTTGGCCCTATCCTTATACTGAAGGGTACTAAGTACTTTATGTTCTCCCATATCTTACGATTAAACAGCCGTACGATTAGAATGATCGTACGACTAAATGAACGGTAAGATAAAGCGGTTAATTCTCTTAAAATATGACGAATCGCATATTTTGGGCGATTCTATCCAAATAGTGATTTTTAAATACGATACATAAAATTGGCTACGGTTAAAGTGTAAGAAGATTTGATATGTTACATCTCGTCACCGAAGAATATGGCATTCATCAATAATTTATTGGTACCGTACCAAAACGCCCTAAAATTGTGGTTGTCTGTAAAGTAAATCACTTGTCCTCGTCCCAAACCGCCAATCTTTACGGCAGCCGTATTTTGTAGTTCCTCAAGATTTGGTTTGGATATGTACCCGCTTAGCAGCGGGGCAGAGGTATACTCAATCGGGTTATTATAGCTGTCTTTATCCGATTTCAAAAAGAGGGTACTGTTTCGAAACACGGGCAGTGTTGAATTCTTATAACCGAAGGCAACCGGGTGAGATCGATCCAAACGGGTTTCAAAGATAGCACCGCCAATAACCTGGGCTCCACGAAAATCACTCCTTTGCTCAAAACTAATATTTGTAGCGGTGTCCTTGCGGGTTTTAAATTCCATTTTTAACAATTCGTTGCTGTTAAACCAGCTGCCGGCATTCTTATAACCAATTAAAGTTCCGCCGGTTTCAACCCACGTTTTTAGTTTTTCTGCATCCCTTTTGTCCAAAGCATTTCCCCAGCTACTGGGTAAAATTATATCGGTGTAACGGCTAAGGTCTGTCCTGCTGAAATCGCGTGTATCGATCTTGGTCAAGGCCATATCGAAGCGTTGGTCCATAAGATGCCAGATCTCCCCGGCATCATAGGGCGTGATACCGTCACCAATGACCATGGCTACCTTAGGCGCCTCTAGCGCACGAAACTGATTGCTTCCCAGATCGATCCCTTGGGTAAGTCCTGTCGTGACAGGTGTAAACGTTACATGGGTCTCTTTTGAAATCGTTCTAATAAGGTCGGCAAGTGCGTCACCGGACATTTTTTGATTCTGAACAGGAATCAGGATGGTACCGTAATCGTATTCCATCCCGTTCAGTGTAAAGGGCTGCATCCCTACTTTTGCGCGTATTTCCTTTTGTAGTAGTGTGTTCAGCGCTTTTGGAGCATAGTAATCATGCCATTCCATAAGGTAGGCGTACTGAGAAGTATTTGGTATGGGCGGCTCCTTTTGTGTAAGGCTCGTTACTTGGGCAGCCGCTCGTTCCATAGAGGCTTCGGTGTAGTCTAGGTTGAAAGCGAGCGGAAAGGTCCACGCACTAATATCATAGAACAAACTATCTGTAAATGACGTTCGTTTTTCGAACATAGCATTGATTAGGCGGTGTTGTTTCTGATTCTTCGGAATCACATAGCTATACCCTTTTTTGTACGTTTTGCCATTTGCGGTGAAATCGGAATTCAATTCGTGAAACCTGATCTTATGGCGCTGAAGTATTTCGGCTAAATGAAAAACCTTAGACGCATCTTTCTCATCCCCAAATACAATGGCGCCCCCTTTTGAAGCTTCATTACGTGCATTGCCGAAAAATTCCCGTTGGTAGTCGAGTAAGGATTCCCGCATGGCAACCGCCGCTTCCAGCGTAGATAAGGCTGCGGTAAACTGATTGCGAATGGTGAATGGAAATGTAAGAATACCGTTGTCACTCTCTTGCGCATGTCCGCGTGACGATGCCTGTTCGAACAAAATTCCGATGCTTCCGTTAATATCGGGGAAGGTAGAACCTTTTCCGTAGTAAAAATCGTCGAAACTTTCTTCCGTATAGTAAAAGCTACCAATCTTATCCAACGCTTTGGCATGGAACTTTGCGATCTCTCCCGTAAGTTGTTGGTTCTTTTTGGGAGTCAGCGGATGGGTTCGGGACGGTATTCCCGGCTGAAAGAAAAAGCTGGCATTCGTGCCCATTTCGTGATGATCGGTAAGTATGTTCGGGTACCAGTCATGGAAGGTTTCTATGCGTGCCCGACTCTCGGGTAATTGCACCGGCAGCCAGTCGCGGTTCATATCGAACCAATAGTGATTCGTGCGTCCACCCGGCCAGGCTTCACTGTATTCTCTGTCGTTAGGATCGGGATTGATGTTCTTTGCTTTATGCACGTTCACCCAGCTGGCAAAGCGTTGTAAGCCATCCGGGTTAAATGAAGGATCGAAGAGAATAATTGTGTTTTGTAATAAGTCATCCATCTTAGGTCCTTGGGCCGCCGCCAAGTAGTAGGCAACAGCGAGTGCGGCGTTTGAACCACTGGGTTCGTTCCCGTGAATGGAAAAACCTTGATACACAACTACAGGCATGTTTGCGGTGTTTAAAGTGCCCGCATTGGCTTCGGTGAGTGCCACATGCTCTTGCCGCAAGTTTTGCAGATTCGCATGATTGGAAGGCGCAGTAATGGTGAGCAACAGTAATGGGCGACCTTCAAAAGTTGTTCCCCTGTCTTCTATAGTAATACGATCACTTGCATTGGCAAGGGCGTACATATATTGAACTAGTTTATCGTGCGTGATATGCCATTCCCCAACCTCATGACCAATGATACTTTTTGGGGTAGGGATATTGGGGTTGTATGTAACATCGGAAGGTAGATAATAGGTAAGGTCAACGGTGTTGTCTTGTGCGATTCCTGAAATAAATAAGAGTAATAGGAGAAGGGAGAGTTTTTTCATAATATTATTTTGCAAAAAGGTTAAAGATAAAAAAACCGCTTCGAAAGATCGAAGCGGTTCATTCAATTTTATAAAAAAACTACTTATATATCGTCAAATTCCACGTCGGTAAAATTAGAAGTGGCCGGTTCATCGGTGTCGGCGTCTTGTTCCGGCGTATTAGCCTGATCTTCCTTCTTAAAATCTTTTTGGTGGCGTTCACTAATAACCTCTTCCCCCTTTTCGTCAAGAATGTATTGTATCATCTCATCGACATGATCTTTAAATTCAATAAAATCTTCTTTATAAAGGTAGATCTTATGTTTCTTGTAGTGGAAGGAACCATCGTCATTGGTAAACTTCTTACTTTCGGTAATAGTCAAATAATAATCTCCGGCTTTGGTAGATCTAACGTCAAAGAAATAGGTACGTCTTCCGGCGCGCATCACTTTTGAGAATATTTCTTCTTTCTCCATCATGTACTGATCACTCATAATTGTCAATTTGTTAAGGTTCTGCCAAAAATCCAAAAAAAATACAAATATCGCAAAGGTAATTTTACATTTCTTTTTCTGAAAGCTGTTTCGCGTAGAGCTCTTTGTAGTATCCTTCGCTGTTGATCAGTTCGTTATGAGTGCCCTGTTGCACGATCTGCCCCTCTTCCAACACGATGATCTTATCTGAATTTTTTGCAGAGGACACCCTATGACTTACGATAACAGTGGTTTTGTTGTGTGAGATCTTATGAAGGTTTTGTAGGATCTCTTCCTCAGTTTCGGTATCGACCGCAGAGAGGCAGTCGTCGAACAGGAGGATGGTCGGGTCTTTGATGATCGCACGCGCAATAGAAACTCGTTGTTTTTGTCCGCCACTTAGCGTGATACCCCGCTCTCCCAAGACAGTATCGTATCCTTTACTGAAGCCCACTATATTTTTATGCACGGCCGCATTCTTAGCGGCTTCCATCACCTCTTTATCGGTAGCATCTGCCTTTCCAAACTTTATGTTCTCCTTGATCGATTCACTAAAGAGAAACGCATCTTGGGGCACATACCCTATGCTTCCGCGTAAATCGTCTAAATTCAATTTCTTAATCGGTGTTCCGTCAATAAGAATCTGTCCGCTTTCAACATCGTACAGTCTGCCTATCAATTCCAGAATTGTCGATTTGCCGGAACCTGTATGTCCAATAATAGCTAAGGTCTCTCCGGGACGCACTGTAAAGGAAACATTCTTCAATGCCGTTATATTCGTATCGGGATAGGTATAACTTAGATCCTTGAATTCGATAGCTCCTGTAACCGGTGTTCTATGTTGCACCTCGTTCGTAATAGCAGGTTCTTCCTTAAGAAATTCGTTGATACGTTTTTGGGAGGCTTCAGCTTGCTGCACCATAGAAGTTACCCAGCCTACCACGGCAACCGGCCAAGTAAGCATATTTACGTAGATCAAGAATTCTACTACGGTTCCCAGGTCCTGGATCTCTCCGTTGATAAACTGCTTGCCTCCTATATAAATCACAAGTAGATTGCTAATACCAATGAGAAGGATCATGAGCGGAAAGAACAAGGCCTGTACTTTCACCAGATCGATGTTCTTTTCTTTGCTTGCTTCTGAAAGGCTTACGAACTCGGTATTGATTCGCGGTTCTATACCATAGGCCTTAATGACCGAGATACCGCTGAAGCTTTCTTGCGTGTAGGACGTTAGTTTTGACAAATATTGTTGTACGATCGTACTGCGTTTGTGTATTGCAACACTTAGTCTGTAGACGGCAATGGACAGCACGGGTAGCGGTGCGATGGCATATAAGGTAAGCAGTGGTGCTTTGTAGAACATATAAGCTATTACCACAATAAAGAGTGTAATGGTCGTGACGCTGTACATGATGGCAGGACCTACGTACATACGTACTTTTGATACATCCTCACTTATTCGGTTCATGAGATCTCCCGTTCGGTTTTGTTTGTAAAAACTTAAGGAAAGACGTTCGTATTGCTGAAAGATCTCATTCTTGAGATCGTATTCGATGTATCGTGAAACAACAATAAAGGTTTGTCGCATCAGGAAAGTGAAGAGTGCCGCCAATAGGGTGGTGCCCAAGATCAACAGGATATTGGTAAGTAATGCCGATTCGATGGCAGCTTGATCCGTAAGCTCACCACTTACCGATTTTTCAATCACCGTGATAGAGTCTCCTACGAACTTAGGCGCCAACAATGCAAAGATGCGTGCAATGATAGTTATAAATAGACCTAATAACAGTCGCCCGCGGTACTTAATAAAGTAACGGTTAAGGTATTGGAGTTCTTTCATTTAAGGAAAATTCTGTAAGCTATCAAATTCTTATTTTAACAACAATTATTTTGTGAGATTGTTACCAAACCACTACTTTTGCGCGTCCATTTTAAGGATGTTATAAATTTAAAATTAATATGGTGACGGAAGTAGTAAAATCGAATGAACTTCAAAAAATAGACCCGGTTTTTGGGCAAATGTCCTTTGATAATCACGAACAAGTTGTTTTTTGTAACGACAAAGATACAGGATTAAAAGCAATAATTGGAATTCACAATACCGTTTTGGGGCCTGCTTTAGGCGGTACCCGTATGTGGAATTATAAAAGCGAATGGGACGCATTGAACGATGTATTACGCCTCTCTCGCGGGATGACCTTCAAATCGGCTATCACAGGATTGAATCTTGGTGGCGGAAAAGCGGTTATCATTGGGGATGCTAAAACTCAAAAGACTCCCGAATTGATGCTGCGCTTTGGTGAATTCGTTCATTCCTTGAATGGAAAATATATCACGGCAGAGGATGTTGGGATGGAAACATCAGACATGGATTTGGTGCGAACCGTGACACCATATGTTACAGGTATTTCTGAATCTAAAGGAGGTGCGGGAAATCCGTCACCCATTACTGCTTACGGGGTGTTTATGGGTATGAAAGCTGCGGCTAAGTATACCTTTGGAAGCGATGTGTTGGAAGACCGTGTGGTCTTTGTGGAAGGTATTGGAAATGTTGGTGAAGCTTTGGTCGAGCACTTGTCCAATGAAGGGGCTAAGGTTTATATTGCCGATATCAATCAGGATCGACTCGAAGAAGTACGTGATAAGTACAGTGTAGAGATCTACGGAGGACACAATCTATATGCGGAACAAATGGATATCTACGCGCCATGTGCTTTGGGTGCAACGGTGAACGATAGCACCATTCCACAACTAAAGGCTAAAATCATCGCCGGTGCCGCTAATAATCAGTTAGCGGAAGAACAGAAACACGGACTTTTACTTCGTGAAAAGGGTATCGTGTATGCTCCCGATTTCCTTATCAATGCCGGAGGTATCATTAATGTATACGCCGAACTGGAAAATTACGGCCGTCAAGAGATCATTCGTAAGACTGAGAACATCTATAATACCACATTAGAGATTCTTACCAATGCCGAAACCAATGATGTGACCACACATCAAGCAGCGTTGAACATTGCACAGTCGCGAATTGACGCTAAAAAAAATAACAAGTAATCATTTTATAAAATAGTATCTTTGCAACGCACAAGAGTTTCTTGTGCGTTGTTATTTACAAGTTCTTTCTATATGCTAACGAGAAGACATATTAGGGTAAAAGTATTACAGTCGGTGTATGCCTTCAACCAAACGGCTTATCAGGATATTGAGAAACAAGAGAAGTTCTTGCTGTACAGCTTGGACCAAATGGAAGATCTTTACCTTATTATGCTTCAGATCTTGGTCGAGATGCGTGATCAAGCCCAAGAATATCTGGTAAAATCGCAGAACAAGCATTTGCCTACGGCGAAAGAGAAGAATCCCAGCAAGAATTTCGTGAACAATAAATTGCTTCAGCTTATTGCAGAGCAATCTTCCCTTTCCGAAGCGATCAAGAAGAAGAAACTCAACTATTGGAAAGAAGATGATGAATACGCCCGTATTCTGTTAAAAACACTACGGCAGCAGGAGTGGTATGATACCTATCTTGCCAAGAGTGAACCTTCCTTTGCGGAAGACAAGGATTTTATTATAAAGGTGTACAAGGAGATCGTGGCTCCCAATGAAAAGCTTTATGACTATTTGGAAGACAAACGACTTACTTGGTTGGATGATTTTCCTATTGTGAATACCGCACTGGTGAAAGTATTGTCCAAAGTATCGGGCAAGAATGTAAAGACGGTGTTGCTGCCGGAACTGTATAAGAATGACGAGGATCGTGATTTTGCGGTTACCTTATTCCGTAAGACCATTCTTAACGAAGAGAAATTGAGTAAGGAGATCGATGGCAAAACCCCTAACTGGGATACCGAGCGGATCGCAGAGTTGGATATGATCATACTAAAGATGGGAATTACAGAGTTCCTTAATTTCCCATCTATCCCTGTACGCGCCACCATTAACGAATATCTTGAAATTGCAAAAGAATACTCAACACCCAAGAGCAGTTTGTTTATCAATGGGATACTGGACAAGATCGTAAAGGAATTTACCGAAGCAAGGAAATTAAATAAAATTGGCAGGGGCCTTACATAAAAACAAAAAAATAAGTACTTTAGCCACGCTTAAAACTTAAAAATTTTTATTCTATGAAAAAATCAATCTTATTAGTAGCAGTACTCGCTGCAGTTGCTTTTACTTCTTGTAAAGAGAACGCAGCCGATAAAGTGAACGAAGAAAATGTAGCTGCTGCTGCAGATCGTGATGCAAAAGCAGGTGAAGTACCTGTAATGACATTTGAAGAGACCGAATACGATTTTGGAACTATCGAACAAAATACAGCCGTAGAGCATGTATTTAGATTCACGAACACCGGGAATGCTCCATTGGTGATCGTTGATGCAAAAAGTAGCTGCGGATGTACTGTTCCTGAATATACCAAAGCACCTGTTGCCCCCGGGGAAAAGGGAGAATTATTGGTAAAATTCAACGGAAGTGGGAAGAATCAAGTAAGTAAGACTGTAACCATTACGGCCAATACTGCTGCCGGAAAAGAAACCCTAAAGATCAAGGCGTTCGTAAATGCTCCTGAAGGACAGGCAGGTAATGCTTCTTCCATGATCCAAACGAATACCGCACAATAAAACACACACTATGAGTGCAGAAATGCAACAATTTCTCGGACCACTATTACTATTTGCAGTCTTTATCATTTTCTTTATTGTACTTCCGCAGCGAAAGAAGCTTCGGCAGGAAAAGAATTTTGACAAAGGACTTAAAAAAGGAGATAAAGTGGTCACTAAAAGTGGATTGCACGGCAAACTGTTGGAGCTTCACGAAGATGGCACGTGTATTATTGAAACAGGGGCCGGTAAAGTAAAATTTGAACGCTCCGCGCTTTCTATGGAATTGACCAATAAGGAAAATGCGCCTGCGAAAAAATAGTAATATTCTTTATTAATATAAAACCCTTCAGATCTTCTGAAGGGTTTTTTTTTGACTTTTATGTTCTTCTAAAGCTTACGCTCTTTCGGCGGTGAGCTGGGCGATGTTAACGATCACTTCAATAGCTTTTTGCATGCTCTCCACAGGAACATACTCATATCGTCCGTGGAAATTATGTCCGCCCGCAAAGATATTGGGGCAGGGGAGTCCCATGTAGCTTAACTGCGAGCCGTCCGTTCCTCCACGAATGGGTTTGATCAAAGGTGTAATACCAGCCTTTTTCATAGCTTCTTCCGCTATATCCACAACATGCATTACCGGTTCGATCTTTTCCCGCATATTGAAATACTGATCCTTGATCTCCACGGTAACGGCTTCGCGCTCATACTGTTCATTGATATCGTCTGCCAACTTCAACAGCATCTCTTTGCGGGCCTCGAAATGTTCTCGATCATGATCCCGAATGATGTATTGAAGCTTGGTGTCATCGACACCACCCTTGATGCTGTACAAATGGAAGAATCCTTGTCGGTCCTCGGTATGCTCAGGTGTTTCCAACCTGGGGAGAGAATTGATGAAATCTGTGGCGATATACATACTATTGATCATCTTGCCTTTGGCATATCCGGGATGAACGATCTTACCTTTAATACTTACTACGGCGCCTGCCGCGTTAAAATTCTCATATTCCAATTCACCTACCTGGCTTCCGTCCATGGTATAGGCCCATTCCGCTCCAAATTTCTGCACATCGAACTTATGTGCTCCGCGACCAATTTCCTCATCGGGGGTGAACCCTACACGAATCTTTCCATGTTTAATCTCGGGGTGTTGTATGAGATATTCCATGGCCGATATGATCTCAGCGATACCTGCCTTGTCATCAGCGCCTAGTAAAGTGGTGCCATCGGTGGTGATTAAGGTCTTTCCTTTGTACAATAGCAGCTCCTCAAAATCATCCGGTGACAGTATAATATTTTCAGTTTCATTAAGGACAATATCTTTGCCATTGTAGTTCTCTATGATCTGAGGTTTTACATTTGCCCCGGTAAAATCGGGAGTTGTGTCAAAATGGGAAATGAATCCAATAACCGGCACTTCATGATCCACATTTGAGGGCAAGGTTGCCATAATATAGGCATGTTCGTCTATGGTTACCTCCTCCATGCCAATACTTTTTAATTCTTCCACCAATGCATTGGCCAGATCCCATTGTTTCATGGTACTGGGGGTTGTGTCGCTTTCAGGATCACTTTCGGTGTCCACGGTAACATAACCTATAAATCGGTTGATGAGGTGTTGTTTGTCGATCATATTACTAGATTTTCAGTACAAATTAAAACATATTCAAATTAACTATTACGCACTTTAATACTATTTTTGCAAAAGATTTTCACACCTATGTACAAAGCGATTCTTCGGCCCATCCTGTATCTTTTCGATCCTGAAAAAATTCATCACACCACCTTCTCACTCATTCGATTTATGAACCGAATAGGAATGGGAGGACTTTTCCGAAGCATGTACCATGTGGAAAATCCCGTATTGAAACGAGAACTTTTCGGACTTAGTTTTCCAAATCCGGTTGGTTTAGCCGCCGGCTTCGACAAAGACGCGAAACTGTATCGCGAGCTGTCCAATTTTGGTTTCGGGTTTATTGAGATCGGGACGCTTACGCCTAAGCCTCAAGCGGGGAACCCTAAAAAAAGATTGTTCCGTTTGGTGGAGGATGAGGCACTCATTAACCGAATGGGTTTCAATAATGGTGGCGTTGAAGAAGCGGTAATGCGATTGAAGAAGAATCCTTCAGGGAAAGGACATGTGCTTATTGGAGGAAATATTGGGAAGAACAAGGCCACACCTAATGAAGCAGCTGTTACCGATTATGTGATCGGTTTTGAGGCATTGTTCGATCATGTCGACTATTTTGTGGTGAACGTAAGTTCTCCAAACACGCCTAACCTGAGAGCGCTTCAGGATAAAGAACCGCTAACGCAACTGCTACGGAAGCTTCAGCAGCAGAATGCTGAAAAGCTAAAGCGTAAACCCATACTGTTAAAGATTGCTCCGGATCTTTCCGAAGCGCAATTGCTGGATATCATCGACATCGTTTCAGACACTAAAATAGATGGGGTCATCGCTACCAACACAACGATCTCCCGCGAGGGTCTGGAATCACCTGCACGGCAGGAAGTCGGTGGTCTGAGCGGAAAACCCCTTACCGAACGCTCGACCGAAGTGATCCGGTTCCTCTGTGAAAAAAGTAACAATGCTTTTCCGGTCATTGGGGTCGGGGGCATCCATTCACCCAAGGATGCCCTTGAAAAATTGAATGCCGGTGCAAGTTTGGTGCAACTGTATACCGGCTTTATCTATGAAGGTCCCAAGCTTGTAAAGGAGATAAACAAAGCCTTAGTGAAGCAGCAACAGGCATGATCGAGCACCTGTACCTTTTTATCTTAGCAACGCTGGCGTTGGCACTTTCTCCCGGTCCGGACAATATTTATGTGCTTACGCAATCCTTGACGAACGGAGCCAAAAGTGGTATTGCGACCACGGCGGGACTCATTAGCGGCTGTATCGTACACACAACGTTACTGGCCTTTGGAGTGTCTGCTTTGATTACCGCTTCGGAAACTCTTTTCTATGCGATCAAGATACTAGGTGCCCTTTATCTGTTGTACTTGGCGTATAAAGTTTTTAAAAGTGATGCGGAGATATCCTATGCGAACAGTGCCCCCGAAAAGTCAACCCGCGAGCTGTTCAAGATAGGCGTAATCATGAATTTGCTAAATCCGAAGGTCATGATCTTTTTCTTGGCGTTCTTTCCGGCTTTTTTATGGGATCCTTCTGAAAACACCGTTCTCCAATTTTATATTTTAGGAATGACCTTCATGGTAGTTTCATTTCTCACTTTTAGTGCCATCGCCTTGTTGGCCGGAAGTATTAAGCGTTTTCTCACTCAGGGAAAGACTGTTGGACTTGTTTTAAAATGGCTTCAGATACTTGTTTTTGTCGGAATCGCTTTGTATATCATGATCCCTTAGATTTTTTGAATGAATAGAATTTTCCCTGCTCGGGAATTTATATCTTTATCCTAATGCAACACGTCAAGATCATAGAATGTCCCAGAGATGCCATGCAAGGTATCAAAGACTGGATACCTACCAACGAAAAAGTCGAGTACATTCAATCCTTACTGCGATGTGGTTTTGACACCATTGATTTTGGTAGTTTTGTATCACCCAAGGCCATCCCGCAAATGCAAGACACAGCCGCGGTTTTGGCGCAATTGGATCTAACGCAAACACAAAGTAAGTTGTTGGCAATAGTTGCGAATGTTCGGGGGGCTGAGACGGCGGTACGATATCCTGAGATCAAGTATCTGGGATATCCTTTTTCCATTTCTGAAAATTTCCAAATGCGCAATACACACAAGACCATTGCGCAGTCCATCGATATCTTACAGGAGATCTTGGATCTGGCAGACCAACATTCTAAAGAAGTGGTTGCCTACCTATCTATGGGTTTTGGAAACCCGTACGGAGACCCCTGGAATGTTGCTATTGTAGGGGAATGGACCGAGCGGCTTTCGGCCATGGGAGTAAAGATACTTTCCTTGAGTGACACCGTAGGCACTTCCACTCCCGAGATCATTACCTATTTGTTCTCTAATCTCATTCCAAAATATCCACACATCGAATTTGGAGCACATTTGCACACCACGCCTACCGCATGGCATGAAAAGGTCGATGCAGCGTACAAAGCCGGTTGTCGTCGCTTTGATGGAGCCATTCAAGGGTTTGGCGGTTGCCCTATGGCCAAGGATGAATTGACCGGTAACATGCCTACGGAAAAGATGCTAAGTTATTTTACGGCGGAAAAAATTGACAGTGGTATCAACCCCATGTCCTTTGAAAGTGCACATAATCAAGCCACTAAGATCTTTACAAAATACCATTAATATGAAATTACTGTATTATTCTTCCATGCTTTTCTTGTTGGTGTTGCTGGCGTGTAAACCGCAACAAAGTCCAGGATCCGCCGGAACGGATGATGGGGTTATAACGTTTACCTTTATTCAGCTTAATGATGTGTACGAGATCGCACCCTTAAGCGGAGGAAAGTATGGCGGATTGGCTCGTGTCGCTTATGTACGAGATTCCATTGCAAGCCTAAATCCGAATACGTTTCTTTTCATGGCCGGAGATTTTTTAAATCCGTCGCTACTAGGAACTATTAAGTATGAAGGGGAACGTATTCAAGGGAAGCAAATGATAGAAGTGATGAATGCTATGGAGTTTGATCTCGTAACATTTGGCAATCATGAGTTTGATATAGGCGAAGCAGGTCTTCAAAAACGATTGAATGAATCCCGGTTTTCATGGACGACTGCCAATGTGCGCCATGTGGCGGGCGGGGATACCATTCCTTTTGTGTATGAGCGGGAAAACAATACGATTCCGGTGAATGATACGCATCATCTTAATGTGACCGATTCCGACGGAACCATGGTCACCCTCGGTTTCTTTAGTGTCACCTTAGATTCCAATCCGCAGGACTTTGTATTCTATGGCGATGTGCTTTCCGAAGCAAAAAGGGCATATCAGGATCTGGAACCCACGACCGATCTTGTCTTCGGGTTGACGCATGTTACCTTGGAACAAGACACCGAATTGGCTCGACAATTGCCTAAAGTACCACTGTTTATGGGCGGTCATGAGCACAACAGCATGCGAATACCCACGGCAAACGGAACGATCGTAAAAGCCGATGCGAACGCAAAAACGGTCTACGTGCATACAATCATGTATAATACCCAAACAAAAGTACTTGAAATCGATTCGAAATTGCTGCCTATAGATGAACGAACACCTTCCAACCCTAAGGTGGCGGCCATCGTGGAAAAATGGGATGAAATTTTACAGCGATCTGTTTCGGAGGTAATCGACAATCCCAACGAAGTGATCTATGTGGCAGATCCGCCTCTGGATGGAACCGACAGTGCAAGTAGGGGCATACAGACCAATTTAGGAGCGATCATAACGCATGCGATGGCACGCTCTTTTACCCACGATGTAGATGGTGCTTTGGTAAATGGCGGTTCCATTCGGTTGGACGACATGTTGGCAGGGGACGTGACAAGCTTGGACATCTTTAGAGTGCTACCGTTTGGAGGTAATGTAGTTAAGGTAGACATGGAAGGTGCCCTGTTATTAGAGGTGTTGGACTACGGGAAGGCAAGTGGCGGCACAGGAGCCTATTTACAACGGTACAACATCTCAGAAAGTACTTCAGGAGGATGGTTGCTGGGAGGCGAAGCAATAGATGAAGACAAAACGTACACCATTGCTTTTAGTGACTTCTTGTTAAAAGGATACGATATTCCGTTCCTAACACCAAAGCATCCCGGTGTATTGGAGGTCTATGAACCCATGGAAAACGAAGCCGCTTCCGATATTCGGAAGGCTGTGATACTCTATCTAAAATCTAAAAAACAGGAACCATGAAAAAAATACTAAAGATTTTCCTCGTTTTGGCATTGATCGCCTTAATCGTCATTCAATTTATACGTCCGGAGAAGAATCAGGCAGGATATGAAAGTGTCATGGCTTTTGAAAGGGAGACAAAACCTTCGGCACAGGTTGCCTCCCTGCTGAAAGAGAACTGCTATGACTGCCACAGCAATCATACACAATATCCGTGGTATGCCGAAATAGCTCCCTTTTCATTTTGGCTGGCAGAACATATAGAACACGGGCAGGGTCACTTTAACGTGTCTGAATGGGAAAGCTACTCGGCAAAGAAAAAGGACCATAAGCTGGAAGAAGTGATCGAAATGGTAAAAGAGGGAGAAATGCCATTAGATTCGTACACATGGATTCACGGGGATCTTTCGGAAGATGAAACCGTACTTTTGCTGCAGTGGGCCACTGTGGCAAGGCTTCAGTATAAAGCGCAGTTGGAAATTTCCGGTAATAAATAGTTCACTTTTAAACATTTATAACATGACATTAAAATTTATTTAAATTTATTCTAAATAAGCTTGTGAGATCTTCAATTTGATTTTATTTTTGCGGCTGAAAAACACACCTATTTATATTCAGTCTAAATAAAAATCATGAGAAATCTAACAATTCTAGCCCTATTATTAGTTACTTCATTTAACATGGCGCAAACCGCCAACGATTCTATTTCGGTAGATCCACAACTTCAACAGAACGCTGCGCAACGTATCCTTTCCGGAAATTATGGGAAAGCCGTTACTATTGGTGCGTATGGAGAGATCAATTACAATCAGCCGGAAGGAGACAACGGCGAATTGGACGTACAGCGTCTGGTTGTACTGTTGGGATACAAGTTCAATGAAAAGACACAGTTCGTATCGGAGATCGAGTTTGAGCATGTGGAGGAAGTGTTCGTTGAACAAGCTTTTGTAAACTATGCCGTGAGTGATAATCTGAGTTTGCGCGGTGGATTGATGCTGGTACCCATGGGTATTGTGAACGAATTCCACGAACCAACCACCTTCAATGGTGTGGAACGTCCTGCAGTAGACAATAGTATTGTTCCTACTACGTGGCGTGAGATTGGAGTAGGGGTGACGGGTCGTTTTCCCGATGCTTCCTTAGGGTATCAAGCGTACATTTTTAACGGCTTCAAATCTACGGTTTCAGACGGAGAAGGAGGGGCCACCGGTTTTCTTAGCGGAAGCAGCGGCCTGCGCGGCGGACGTCAAAAAGGGATACAATCTACCATTGATTCACCTACTTTTTCTACAAAATTGGATTATTACGGAATACCCGGTTTGCGATTGGGACTGTCGGGATATTTCGGAAGGACCCAAGCCGAAGATGATGTTGAAATCTTGGACGGAGCCGATATTGGAATCGCAATGGTGGGTGTTGATGCCCGATACGGATATCAGCGTTTTACCGCAAGAGGACAGTTTATTTACGCTTCTTTGAACGATACCGAAGCATATAACAATCTTACCGGGCGTGATTTGGGAAGCGCTTTGCAAGGGTATTATATTGAAGGAGCCTACAATTTATTACCGCTTACCGCCAAGCAACGTCTCTTTGCTTTCGCACGATATGAGAATTACGATACGCATGCCGACACCGAAGGCGGCCTTGTAAGAAATGATGCGTACAACCGAACCGATATCACTACCGGATTGAGCTATCACATCGCACCCGGGGTAGTATTGAAAGGAGATTATCAGTTTAGAGACAACAATGTAGAGAACGGAGATGTGGACGACCGCTTGAACTTTGGGATCGGCGTATGGTTCTAAGTTGCTAAAGATGTTTATTAGCCGGGATGCCTCTTGTACACACAAGAGGTATTCCCATTTAAAAATTTTATGAAGTCCGAATAGTTAAATACCTTTGTATCATGATTAAAAAATTGCCCTTCCTTGTTGTGTTTGTACTTTTGTTGAGTGCATTCACCATTCCGTCAAATGTTGAGAAGAAAGCCGATAAGGTAATGGAGAAGTTCTTCGATACAGATATCATTAGAAAGGAGACTATTACTATTTCTGAAGCGGATCAAGAAAAAGTCCCTTCCCGGTTTAGTGAAGAGAATCTGTTCAAGGTATTTGTAAATAATACGTTTGCCGGTTATGGGTATATTGGGAATGCCCCCAGTAAGACCGCTACGTTCGACTATCTGGTGCTTTTTGATAAACAATTCATTATTACCAAGAGCAAAGTATTGATCTATCGTGAAGAGTACGGCGGCGAGATTGGAAGTAAGCGTTGGTTGCAGCAGTTCGACGGCGTTGCGGCGGGTGCCAAAGAGCTTCGGTATAACCAAGAGATCATCCCTATTAGTGGAGCTACTATTTCGGTGCGAAATATGACCAAAGCCGTGAACGATCTGTTACAGAGTATCTCCATCCTTCAGAAGCAAAATAAACTGTAATGCAACTACACGGACGCATTCATACCCTTCCTAAGCATATAAAACAGTTTATTGCGGCCTTTGTAGTGGTCTTGAGCATAGGTTATGGAACCGGATTATTATTTGTAGGACAGACCGATACGACCACACCCCATGGCATTGAGGAGAATTACTTAGGGAATGAAGATGTAGCGGATCCCGAGGTGATGAAATTTAAAAAAGGGGAGCGTGAGATGCTCACCATTTTGCATACCCATATCTTATCGATTTCTTTTATCTTTTTCTTCTTGGGAGGACTGTTGGCCCTGACGTCCCTCCCTCAAAAATGGAAAGCCTTCTTAATGATCGAACCCTTTGTTTCGATCGTATTTACCTTTGGCGGCATTTATTTGATGTGGCAAGGGATCTCTTGGATGAAGTATGTTGTGATGATCTCCGGCACGGTGATGACGGTGGTTTATGTGGTAGGGGCCGGTGCGGTTTTAATTCAGTTGTTTAAAAAACAATAATTCTCAACTAAATATAGTATATTTGCACGCAATTAATACGTAACCACTTTCGGTACTTCGGAAGTTAATTTTAATTGCGATGACTGCACACAACGACAAGATTCTTGGAGAAGGCCTTACCTACGACGACGTACTTTTAGTGCCTGCCTATTCTGAAGTATTACCCCGAGAAGTTTCTATAGAAACCAAATTTTCCCGAAACATCACCTTAAATGTTCCAATCGTTTCCGCAGCCATGGATACGGTTACCGAAAGTGCTATGGCCATTGCCATGGCCCGTGAAGGGGGTATTGGCGTGTTGCATAAGAACATGACCATCGAGCAGCAAGCGGCCGAAGTTCGCAGAGTGAAAAGAGCCGAGAGTGGGATGATCCAAGACCCGGTAACGCTTTCTAAAGACGCCACCGTGGGCGATGCCCAGCAGACCATGAAGGAGTACAGTATTGGTGGGATCCCTATTACAGATTCCCACGGAAAGTTAATAGGTATCGTGACCAATCGTGACCTTCGGTTCGAGAAGAATTATGACAGAAAGCTCAGTGAAGTGATGACCTCCGAAAATTTGGTCACCGTTGCCCAAGGGACCTCCTTAAAAGAAGCCGAGATAATCCTTCAGAAGAACAAGATCGAAAAGTTGCCTGTTGTGAACAGAGAAGGAGCCTTGTTAGGGCTTATCACGTTTCGCGATATCACCAAACTAACACAGAAACCTACCGCAAACAAGGATCAATACGGAAGACTACGCGTCGCTGCTGCCTTGGGTGTAACTGCAGATGCTGTGGAACGCGCCGAAGCCTTAGTAGCGGCACAAGTAGATGCCGTTATTATCGATACCGCACACGGACATACCAAAGGGGTGGTTGCTGTACTCAAAGAAGTTAAAAAGAAATTTCCGCAATTGGATGTGGTCGTCGGGAACATCGCTACCGCCGAAGCAGCCAAATATTTGGTCGATGCCGGTGCCGATGCCGTAAAAGTAGGCATTGGACCCGGTTCTATTTGTACAACACGCGTAGTGGCCGGCGTAGGATTCCCGCAATTCTCGGCCGTACTGGAAGTTGCTGCAGCGATCAAAGGTAGTGGTGTGCCCGTGATTGCCGATGGAGGAATACGTTATACAGGAGACATCCCTAAAGCCTTAGCCGCGGGAGCCGATAGTGTTATGTTGGGATCCTTATTGGCAGGTACCAAAGAATCTCCCGGGGAGACCATCATCTACGAAGGACGTAAGTTCAAGTCGTATCGAGGAATGGGATCTGTGGAAGCTATGAAGCAAGGGTCTAAGGATCGCTATTTCCAGGATGTGGAAGACGACATAAAAAAATTAGTTCCCGAAGGAATCGTAGGCCGTGTGCCGTATAAAGGGGACCTTGTGGAGAGCATGACACAGTTTATTGGCGGACTTCGTGCCGGAATGGGCTATTGTGGTTCCAAAGATATTGAGACTTTACAAGCTACCGGAAAGTTTATCAAGATCACCTCATCGGGGATCCATGAAAGCCATCCGCATGATGTGACCATCACTAAGGAAGCTCCTAATTACTCAAGGTAATTTCCTACAATTTATAGTATTTGCTTGGCAACCTTTTCGTATTTGGGTATCTTTATGTAAAGACACCCTGCCATGCGATTTAAAATTACACTTCTAAATTCACTTTTCCTTTTGTTTAGTATGTTGGTGTTCAGTCAACAAGGCGCCTTGGATCCTACATTTGGGGAGGATGGGATCGTGATAACCGATTTGAATCAGAATGAATTTGTCTTTGACATGGTTATTCAGCCGGATGGTAAAATTTTAGTGCTGGGAGGCATGCTAGTTGACTCATCTTTTGGGTATTTTATAGCAAGATATCTACCAAATGGCTCTTTGGATATGTCATTTAACAACGTGGGCTACGTTCAAGACACTTTTGGCCCTTACCAAGATGTCATGACGAGAATTTCGTTACTTCCCGACGGAAGTTTTTTTATTTCAGGGAGGTCAATACAAGTAGGATCTCAAGACGATAAAGTAGTTGCATTAAAATTTGATGAAGTTGGACAGCAACTTTCAGGAGTTTGGATAAACACCACCTCCGGGAATGATGTTGCTAACGGCGCTGTACTTCAAACGGATGAAAAATTATTAATCACGGGAGCTTCTCCAAGTTCAACCGGAAATTCAACCGATATAAGTTTAATTAGAATACTTTCAAATGGACTACCAGACGCGTCATTTGGAAATAACGGAAGAATCACGACCCATGTTGGATCAAATTACAATTCGGGATCAGCCGTGAAACAATTGCTCAATGGTAAAATAATAGTAGCAGGAGAAACGAGGGAGGGCACTTCTAATAATAATATTGTATTGCTTCGTTACAATTCAAATGGTACATTGGATACAAGTTTTGGAAACAGCGGATATACAATCACAGATACCGGTAGTCTAGATGACAAAACAGTTGCTATGCAAGAACTAAACAACGGAAACATTTTGCTAGGAGCGTTTAATGGAACTAATTCCATTTTGTTGGAATACACAAACAATGGCGCTTTGAATACTAATTTTGGCACCGGAGGCATGGTTACTACGAATACAGAAGGAATATATGGGGTTATGTCGCTTTACATAAGGGATGGTAGTAAGATACTAATGTCTGGATTCAATACTGATACTAATCAAACTAGCTTGGTATTGTTTCAGTTTCATTCAAACGGCGAATTGGATGAAAGCTTTGGTAATTCAGGTATGATTAGTATTTCTCTAAATGCGATCCCTGCTTTTACGGGAATTAGCGGCATAAAACTTCAAAATGATGGTATGGCGGTTCTTGCGTATTCATCGCTTCAACCGTCTGACATTGTTTTGGCTCGTTATTTTATTAGTTTAGAGTTAGGAATAGTGGATTTTAATGATATACAATTGCATCCTTTAATCTATCCCAACCCAATTGCTTCGGAAACAACTTTAGAATACACCCTTTCTCAAGCCGAAACGATCTCAATCACCTTATACGATTTCTCCGGGAAGTTGATACGTACGTTTCTTTCTTCCGAAGGTAAAGAGGCAGGAGACCATAAACACACCTTAGCCTTCGATGGCATTGCTACCGGAAATTACGTACTAAAACTTAGTAATGGGAGTGCAACAAGAACTATTCAACTCATAAAAAAGTAATCAATGAAATACGCTAGTTTTCTTACATTAATTTTAGGTCTTACGTTGCTAAGTACGGCTGCAGGACAAAATGCCGGATATCTTGATGTAACCTTCGGTGATTTTGGAATTGCGCCCTATACGGACAATAATGATCATCGAAATGAATTTTGTGGTGTTCGATCCGATGGGTCTATAATATCGGGTGGCGGTAATTGGGGAGCAGGCTATATGATCACTTGCTATAACCCCAATGGCACCATAGATGAAAGTTTTGGTCAACAAGGTGCAGCCCAGACTATTTTTTTAGGGAATGAAGGTAGTGGGACGGCTGTGGCATTTAGCGCATCGGGAGAAATTTATGTGGCCGGGACGGCAGGATACGGATCCAGTGGTGTCCCATATTCAAGGAGAATGACCGTATCGAAATTTACGAACAATGGAGCGATACCGGATGATTGGGGCAACGGTACTAAAACAATTGACTATGGAACTTCTGCAGATACCGGTAGTGATATTCTAATCCAGCCGGATGGCAAAATAGTAGTTGTTGGTTCTTCATACAATGGAAATAATGCCGATTTCGCCATAGCAAGATTACATCCAGATGGTTCTTACGATACTACCTTTAATGGAAGTGGAAGGGTGAGAACAGATATTGCAAACAACGTGGATGGGGCATATTCCGTATCTTTATTTGAGAACGGCAAGCTCCTCTTGGTGGGTATAACACTTACCTCTCAACCGCAACAAAAGAATCTTGCCATGGTGCTTTATAATGCAAATGGCACCATAGACACTACTTTTGGTGTTGAAGGAAAAGTTATTATGCCTATAGGAACGGAGCTGTTGGTCTATGATGCTGAAATAGACATGGAAGGTAGAATCCTAATTGTAGGCGAAGCTTTTGACGGTAATACTCAGAATATGTTTATTACAAGGTACCTTCCGAACGGTATTTTGGATACTACTTTTGCAGAAGAGGGCATTTACTTTAAGCCTTTACTCAATGAAAATGATTCTGTGGGTTATAATGTAGCTATTCAGTCGGATGGAAAAATTCTTGTAGGCGGACAAATTTATATTGACGGACGTAATTATTTACTATGTCGCTTCAGTGAAGACGGTGTTCCAGATGACACCTTTGGCGAAGGAGGTTTCTCTGTAGGGAATCTGGAAGGCGGGTTTTTTCGGCTTAAAGGAATGGACCTTCAAGAGGATGGTAAAATTATTGTAAGCGGCAATGGTTCATTTGCATTGATGCGGTTCTTGGCAGAATCCCAAGGAACTGTTATAGAAGAACCCGGTGATGATACTAAAATTTCTGTGTATCCTAATCCTTTACAAAGTGAGGCTGTCGTGAATTTTAAGTTCCGGGGAACCAGAGCAATTACGTTAGCTCTTTATGACATTTTTGGACATCCTGTTGATGTATTTTTATCAAATGAAGTGCGAAACTTAGGCGTTTACCACGAAAGGATCTTCATAAACGGAAATGTGCCTCCCGGAATCTACTTTTTAATATTGAGTGATGAAAAAGAAATCCTTTCCTCCCATAAGATTATTAAACAATAAGACTACTTCTTTTCCTCGGGCAACGTGATGCCCAGCTCGTTTAGTACAGCCAAGGTGAGGTCAAAATTCTTATCTATATACACCACATTTTCATTCATTTGAAGTATTTGGGTATATTTTCCGGCTTCGGCTACGGTCTCCATGGCGGTGCCAATTTTCTTATACAGTGGGCGTAGCAACTCGTCTTGTCTAATTACTATCAATTGACTCCCGTTCTTCTGAAATTTTTCCAGATCGTCTTCCATGGCTACGATCTCTTTTTGTTTTTCCTGTTTCTGAAGCAGGGTATACATAGCTTCTTCCTGCTGATACGTGTCTACCAAAGTGTTGTAGGCAGCCATCTTCTTCTCGAAATCGGCATCCAGACCCTTGGCGTATTCTTCCACTTGTTTCTGTACGGAGGGTAGTTCCGGCATCTTGGACAAGATAAAATCCACATCGATAGTGCCTACTTTAGATTGCGCAAAGCCGCTTACACATATGAATAAAAGAAATAACTTGAAGAATTTCATATTATACTGTTTTATTGGGTTGCAATACTACTAAAAATTTTGCTAAAGACTTACTTTTTAACAGCTTGTTACAACATGGGAGTATTCGTTCGTCTATAAAAAATATAGTCGGTAGCAATCGGGGACACGCCCTGTAGCTTCAGTTCACTCATGATCTGTCCACGATGATACGTGCTGTGATTAATGACGTGGTACAGGATGTCCTGTATACTGTTTTCAAAGAATTCACCCCTTGTGTTGACATAGGAAACCGTTAGGTCAAGGTGTTGATTTGCAAGTATGGAAAGACTTTCGGCATAGTGCGCATCATTGATCTCGCCAAGTTCATCTCGTTCAAAAAGATGCCAAACGCCATAATGTGGTTGGGTAGCAAGTATACGGCTGTTCCAAATATGCTGCGCATTGAATGTATGGCTCAATAAGGTCTGTGCTCTTTCTGAATAGGCTTCGGGAGTTTCCGCCAGCAATGTGATCATCTTGTGGTTACAACTGTGATTATATTCAAACAATGTCTTAAAAAAATCTTTCATGTTTCAGAAACCTTTTGTCCGCGATTGGGTTTTAGTCTGCTGCGTAACGATTCCATAAGGTCCCAGGGTACAATGAGGAAAGCGATTGTGTGCATATCACTAAGGGGCTCGGTTCCGGTTTGTGCATTTGGGATCCCTTCGGCTACAGCAAATTCTTCCAAATGTTTGGCATGATGTGCGGCAATGGGTTGGGCATTCGGACCGCGAAAATCCCAGATAAGCTTGACACGCGCCGTCATTTTACCTCTTGAACCGACGTACCATGTTCGGCAAAGTTCTTAAAATCGGTAAGATACTTCATAGATTGTTTCTTAAAAGCACCGGGCATAACCCAGCCCATGAGCTTCATCGCGAAACCTTGGAATTGAAATTCAGATTCCGAGATCCATTTTGTTGAATTGTCGTCGATCTTCTTAAAATAGTTTCTCTGAATGTTATGAACTCCCTTGGCATCGTAGGTTGCGTGGAACTCTTTGGGAAACTGATTTTTTAAAATCGTTTCAATAAGTACCATATCGCGTTTGCCCATTTTATACTCAAGTTCCATGGTCGCACCTTCAGTACCCGGAGAGCCGTTTAGCGTTTTGTAAGCTACCAGTCCGCGTTGCCAATGTTTCATGTTTTCCGGATTGTCCAGTTTTTTAATGACCTCTTCACGAGGCAGGTTGATGGTGATTTCACAACTGTATTTCATGGTTTGATCGTTTAGTTGCTTTGCAAGGTACATTTTTGGTATAATTTCTGCAAAGAATGAAGCACTATAATCCAAGGAAAAACGTTCCTGTAATGTGACTTGCGTAACGCTTGCTTTTTGTTATTTTTGCCAGATTACTTTAAACATAGAATGTAAAAATGAATACAAAGTTAGGATCCCTGTTTTTTGTGCTTTTGTGTAGTATTTCCCTGTTTGCTCAAGAGAAAAAAGAAGTACTTCTTACCATAGACGATGTTCCTGTCTATACTTCTGAATTTAAACGTGTATACAAAAAGAATTTGGATTTGGTCCAGGATGAATCACAAAAGAACGTAGAGAGCTATTTGGATTTGTTTATTGATTATAAACTGAAGGTGGCGGAAGCCTATGATCAAAAATTACACGAAAAAGAAGGGTATCGCTCTGAGTACGCAAAGTATCAAGAGCAATTCTCCCGTAACTATCTGTACGAAGATAAATTTGTTGACGACCTGGCTTTGGAAGCCTATAACCGAAGTTTAGAAGACGTAGACGCCAGCCACATATTGGTACTATCGGGTCTTGATGATGTACCCCAAGATACGCTGGCTGCGTATAACAAGATCCTTAAGATACGCGAACGAGCGTTGAAAGGGGAGGATTTTGAAGTCTTGGCGAAGGAAACTTCCGAAGAACCTGCCGCAAAGGAATCTGGAGGAAGGTTGGGGTACTTCTCTGTATTTTCCCTAGTGTATCCTTTTGAAACTGCGGCCTACAACACGCCTGTGGGTGGCATATCGGATATTGTACGTACGCAATACGGATATCACATTATAAAGGTGCATGATAAGAGAAAACGTGCGCCGGAGATTACAACGTCACATATCATGGTGTCCGATAAAGAAGATGCGACCCGTACGTTTAATCCGAAAGAACGTATCCAAGAAATTTATCAATTGATTCGGCAAGGAGAATCTTTCGAAAGTCTTGCCAAGCAATTCTCAGATGATAAGAATTCGGGCAAGCAAGGAGGAAAACTCAACAAATTCGGAAAAGGAGATCTTCGCTCCAAAGAATTTGAAGAGGCGGCGTACGCTTTGGAAAATGTAGGAGATATCTCAGAACCAATCAAAACAGATTTTGGTTGGCATATCATTCGATTGGATGAGGTACATCCTATCCTTAGTTATGAAGAAATGAAGGCTGGTCTGGTACAGAAAGTAACAGACATGCCCCGGTCTAAAAAGATTACGAATCAGATCAATAAAAAGATAAAAGAAAAGTACGGCTTTCAGATGAAGAATGATCCTACTCCCTTCTTTACGGAATTCTTAGACGAGAATGCCTTGAAACGACGTTGGACCTATGACACACTCGAACCTGCAAAGAATAAAGTCATCTTTACCGTGGGAGATCGTCCTGTACATTACCGGGAATTTGCAGATTATATTGTAAAAAGACAACGAGAACTAAGACCTTTCAAGACCCTTGAAAATTTGGTAGAGGTTATGTACGATGAATTTGAAACAGCCGAACTGAAAGCCTATTTCCGCGATCGATTGGAAGACGAGAACGAGGATTATGCCGCCGTCATCTCCGAATACCGCGACGGACTCCTTATTTTCGATGTAATGAACAAGAATGTTTGGAACAAAGCAAAGAAAGACTCTCTAGGCTTGGACACGTATTTCGCTTCGGTACGCAACAAATATCAATGGGGACAACGTGTTGAAGGAATGATCGTTTCGGCTACCACGAACGAAGCTGCCAAAAGCGCGCTACAATTGTTAGAGCAGGGCAGCACCGCCGAAGAGATCAAATCGAAACTGAACACACAAGAAAAGATCAATGTGATCGTTACATCCGGGATATTTGAAATTGGAGAAGCCGATCTTCCCGAAGATTTTGAAGTACGCACCGGTGTATCCAAGATACATAGAATTGGCGAATCCTATGTGTTGGTCAAGGTCGATAAGATCTTGCCCCCCGGGCCTAAGACCTTAGAGGAGGTAAGGGGTAAGGTGTTGAGCGATTACCAGAACCATGTGGAAGAAAACTGGATGCAGTCATTGCGCTCAAAATACAAGGTGGAAGTAAATAAAAAAGTATTGAAGAAAGTAACCAAAGAGTTGGAGTCGTAATGGGGAAGGTAATTGGTATATTCATGTGTGTGATGGTGTTGACGTCTTGCGAGTATTTTAAGCAAGAGACACAACGTACACCTATCGCCAGAGTGAACGACAACTATCTTTATGAAGAAGATATTCAGCAACTTGTTTCAGAATCCACCTCGAAGGAAGACAGTACGCTTATTGTTTCCAACTATATCAATCGCTGGGCGCGGCAGCAGCTGTTACTCAACAAGGCTGCGATCAACCTACCGCAAGATCAACTCGACACCTACAATAAGTTGGTACAGGAGTACAAGAACGAACTCTATACAGAGGCGTATAAGAATGCAATTGTAACTAAACAATTGGACAGTACGGTTTCTGAAACCGAATACGAGGATTTCTACGCATTGAACAAAGAAAATTTTAAGCTAAATGACGAATTGCTGAAGGTTCGCTATATTCATGTGGCAGAAAATTATTCCAATCTTTCATCGACACGTCAAAAGTTAGATCGTTTCAATAAAAAGGATAAACAAGATCTCAATGAGATCAGTATTCAGTTTAAGAAATTCAATTTCAATGACTCCATGTGGGTAAAAAAGAAGTCATTGGTAGAAGAAATTCCCGCATTGAGCGCCCAAAATGAGCAATTGTTAAAAAAATCCAATTTTACTCAGTTACAAGATTCATTAGGAGTATATTTGGTGAAAATTCAAGATGTTCTTACTACGAACGATATCGCGCCGCTTTCCTACGTTCGGCCCACCATCAAACAGATCATTCTAAACAAGCGAAAGCTCGAACTCATCAAGAACCTAGAAAAAGATATTATTAATGATGCTATTAAAAACAAAAATTTTGAAATTTATCAAGAACAATAGCCTATTGTGCATGATGTTGATGCTGTGGATGTCCGGTGCTAGCGCACAGGAAGTAGTGACCGTAGACAGCACGGGGGTAGCCAAAAGCAATGATGCAGTGTTGGTAACGCAAGTCGAAAAAGATACGGTTCAGCCATTTAAGCGTTTTAAAGCCGAAGGCGTGAGTGCTGTGGTTGGTGAATACATTGTTTTGGATAGCGATATCGATAAGAGTTATCTGGAACTGGAAGCACAAGGCATTTCTACAGACGGCATCACGCGTTGTCAGCTCTTCGGAAAGTTGCTGGAGGACAAGCTCTATGCACACCATGCCAAACAAGACAGTATCTTGGTGCCCGATGCAGAGATCAATCAAAAGATCGAGCAGCAATTACAATACATGATTAGCGAACTAGGCAGCGAAGAGAAGGTTGCCGCTTACTACCGAAAGGATAATCTAGCCGATCTCCGTGCCGAACTTTTTGAAGTGAATAAGACCCTAAAACTTGCTAGTGAAATGCAACGTACCATTGTGGAGAAAGTGGAGGTTACCCCTGAAGAAGTGCGAAATTTTTTCTATTCTATTCCTGAAGATGACCGCCCCGTTTTTAGTGCCGAGGTAGAAGTTGCCCAGATCGTTATCGAACCGGAGGTTACCGAAAAAGCCAAACAGGATGTTATTGACAGGTTAAATGAGATGCGTGCAGACGTTGTGGATAATGGCGCTAGTTTTGCCACCAAAGCGGTGTTGTATTCTAAAGATGGAAGTGCCGCTAAAGGAGGTCTAATAGGTTCAATTACCAGAAATTCTCCCCTTGCTAAAGAGTTTAAAGATCAGGCTTTCTCCTTACTGGAGGGGGAAGTTAGTGAACCTTTCGAAACCGAATTTGGTTTTCATATACTATATGTAGAAAAAATACGCGGGCAAGAGGTAGATGTTCGTCATGTGATACTCTTCCCCGAGGTTTCGCAAACAACCATCGATGAAGCTCGAGCCAAAATAGATTCTATTCGCACTCAAATCGTAAGTGGCGCCATCACCTTTGCAGAGGCTGCGAGACAATATTCCGATGAAAAGGAAACCCGTTTTAACGGAGGACAATTGGTAAATCCGGTTACCGGTGACACGCGGTTTGATCTCACTAAAATGGATCCTACGCTTAGTGCACAGGTATACAACCTAAAGAAAGATGAAGTGTCTAAAGTATTTACAGACCGCGATTATACAGGAAAAAGCAGTTTTAAGCTTTTAATGGTCACAAATAAATACGATGAGCATACAGCTGATTATGTGAAGGATTATGAAAAGATAAAGGAACTTGCTCTCAAAGAAAAGCAAATCGAGGCAATTGGAGAATGGCAGGATAAAAAGATAAAGGAAACCTATATTCATGTGAACGAAGATTATATGAATTGCGATTTCTCAAGCAATTGGTTAAAAAAATAAGAAGTAGCACATGTCAGACGTAACAGCAGTAGAACAATTAGTACAAAAATATTCGGCTTTACGGCAAGAGATCAAAAAAGTGATCGTAGGCCAAGATGAAGTAGTGGAACAAGTGCTGCTGTCTATTTTCTCGGGTGGTCACGCCTTGCTTATTGGTGTTCCGGGCTTGGCAAAGACCTTGTTGGTCAATACGGTAGCTGAAGCGTTGGGCCTCAAATTCAAGCGTATTCAATTTACACCGGACCTGATGCCCAGTGATATTCTGGGGTCTGAGATCCTAGATCAAAACAGAGAGTTCAAATTTATAAAAGGTCCCATATTTGCCAACATTATCTTGGCCGATGAGATCAACCGGACTCCTCCAAAAACGCAGGCAGCCCTCTTAGAAGCAATGCAGGAACGCGCTGTTACCGTGGCGGGTCATCATTATAAACTGGACCTGCCTTATTTTGTATTGGCAACACAAAACCCCATAGAGCAGGAAGGAACCTATCCGCTGCCCGAAGCGCAACTGGATCGCTTCATGTTTGCCGTGAACCTTGATTATCCCTCTTTTGCTGAAGAAGTAGAAGTAGTGAAGGCAACCACTTCAGGGGAATCGACCAAGGTCAATCCATTGTTCTCTGCAGAAGAGATCATTCAATACCAACAGCTCATAAGAAGAATTCCTGTCGCCGACAATGTGGTAGAATATGCCGTGACATTGGTGGGAAAAACCAGGCCCAAGAGCCAAGCGGCTCCATCACAGGTTAAGAACTATATTGATTGGGGAGCAGGACCTAGAGCTTCACAAAACTTAATCTTAGGCGCAAAAGCGAACGCTGCCTTGCACGGAAAGTTCTCACCGGACATTGAAGACGTGCAGAAAGTCGCCGTAGGGATTCTTCGTCATCGCCTTATTAAGAATTACAAGGCTGAAGCCGAAGGACTCACTATCGAAGAGATAATTACAGACCTTTTTTAGAACGTCTACTTACTTCAAATTACTACCTTCGCTTTAAGGAACCTACCTTAAAACGATGACACGAACATATTCCGAACGTATTTTTGGATTGGACCTCATGAGGGCGGTCGCTATTCTAAGCGTGGTACTGGGTCATGCGCTCTGGATCTATCCCGATGCTCAAGGTGGTATTGTTCCATTGCTGAAAATAATGGCTGTGAGTGGCGTAGAACTGTTCTTCGTACTTAGCGGATTCCTTATTGGTCGTATTCTGTATAAGATTATCACTTCGGAAACGTTTCATTCCAATCAATTAAAATATTTTTTGGTAAGGCGATGGTTCCGAACGTTGCCAAATTATTACCTAATTCTCCTCATAAATATTTTAGTGGTGCTTTCTTTAGGCCGAACCTTACCCGAATCTTTGTTTTCGTATTTTTTCTTCCTTCAGAATTTTGGTTCCGGTATGGGGCTGTTCTTTACCGAATCATGGAGCTTACCCATTGAAGAGTTCGCCTACATAATTGGGCCGTTTCTGTTGTATCTTTCAGTATTGGTGCCTTTTAAGGCACCTAGATCTATGCGTTTTCTTTACGTGACCTTACTCATCATTGCTTTTTTTATGGGTGCCAAACTACTGTATCATTTTAACACCGGCGCTACGACACCCAACGAATGGAATACACAATTAAAAGCAGTAGTGCTTTATCGTATCGATTCTATCTACATTGGCGTATTGGCGGCGTATGTATCCATGACACATTCGGCATTCTGGAAACAATATAAGGGAGTGCTGGTTATAAGTGGGATGGTTCTCTTTTGTGGAATGCTGCTCTGTATCGCATTTTTTCAATTGGGGTATGAGACTCATCCTTTTGTATGGAATGTACTCTATCTTCCATTTGGATCAATATGCATGGCCTTGACCCTTCCTTTTCTTTCCCAATGGAAGCACAGCCATGGCTGGTGGTGTAAAAGCGTGACCCGTATTAGCATTATTTCCTACAGTATGTATTTGCTTCATTACTCTATTATTTTGCAACTTATGCGAAACTTGGTTTCAATCGATTCGCTAGGCGAAGGAGCCAAAGCGCTCTATGTTGTAACGTATCTTGGTATCACTATAGGACTTTCTTACCTGTTGTATCGTTTTTATGAAAAGCCAATGATGGATCTACGGGATCGGCCGGATATCACTCAATATTTCCGAAGATAATAAATTGTTATTTTCATAATTATCATAATAAAAAAATATTATATACTTAATAATTCATACATATTTTACATATATCATAAATTATATGCAGCAATAACAAGCTTTCATTAAATATTTTTAAATAATCTCTAATTTTTGTACTTTTGCTACACTTCAAAAAAATTAATAGGATACTATGGCATTTGATACTGACATGATAAAAGGCGTTTACGCACAAATGAAAGAACGCGTGGACAAAGCAAGAGAGATTGTTGGAAAACCACTAACACTTTCAGAAAAAATTCTCTACAATCACCTTTGGGATGGAATGCCTACCAAAGCCTATAGAAGAGGGAAGGATTATGTCGATTTTGCCCCGGATCGAATTGCGTGTCAGGATGCAACTGCACAAATGGCTTTGCTGCAATTCATGCAGGCCGGAAAACAGAAGGTGGCTGTGCCAACCACAGTACATTGTGATCACTTGATACAAGCCAAACAAGGTGCGGCAGCCGATCTAAAACGAGCGAATGAGACTAGTAACGAGGTGTTCGACTTTTTGGAGTCGGTTTCCAATAAATATGGCATTGGATTCTGGAGACCCGGAGCAGGGATCATTCACCAAGTAGTCCTTGAAAATTATGCATTCCCGGGGGGAATGATGATCGGGACCGATTCACATACCGTGAACGCCGGTGGCCTAGGAATGGTTGCCGTAGGCGTAGGTGGTGCCGATGCCGTGGATGTGATGGCAGGGATGCCTTGGGAATTGAAATTCCCTAAGCTTATCGGTGTTAAATTAACCGGAGAACTCAGCGGATGGACTGCTTCAAAGGATGTTATCCTGAAAGTAGCAGGCATCCTTACCGTAAAAGGCGGGACCGGCGCTATCTTAGAATATTTTGGACCGGGAGCTCGTAACTTGTCGTGTACCGGAAAAGGGACTATTTGTAATATGGGCGCCGAGATTGGTGCAACCACTTCTACATTTGGATACGATGACTCCATGGAGCGATTTCTTCGTGCTACCGATCGCTCTGAGATCGCCGATGAAGCTAATAAACTAAGGGAGTATCTTACGGGAGACCCGGAAGTCTACGAAAATCCCGAAGCTTATTTTGACCAAGTGATCGAGATCAACTTATCGGAATTGCGACCACATCTTAACGGACCTTTTACACCGGACCTTGCCACTCCTGTGGGACAACTCGGTGAAAAAGCCCGTAAGAATGATTGGCCTATTAAGGTTGACTGGGGCTTGATTGGTTCGTGTACTAACTCTTCTTACGAAGACCTTACTCGTGCCGCATCCATTGCGCAACAAGCGATCGATAAAAAATTGAAACCTAAAAGCGACTTCGGAATCAACCCGGGATCTGAACAAATCCGCTACACGGCAGAACGTGACGGTTTATTGCAGGTGTTTGAGAATTTGGGCGCCACTATATTTACCAATGCCTGCGGACCGTGTATCGGGCAGTGGGATCGAAGTGATTTGAAAGGGGATGAGAAGAATACTATTGTGCATTCTTTCAACAGGAATTTTTCTAAACGAGCAGATGGTAACCCAAACACCCATGCTTTTGTGGGATCTCCGGAAATGGTCGCAGCCATCGCAATCTCGGGACGTCTCGATTTTGACCCTATGAACGATACACTCCTCAACGAGGATGGGCAAGAAGTAAAACTGGACGAACCTAGAGGGATCGAATTACCTCCTAAAGGATTTGAAGTGGAAGATGCCGGTTATCTCGAACCGGTTGAAGACGGAAGCAAGATCGATGTGAAGGTGAGCCCTACTTCAGAGCGTCTGCAATTGTTAGAACCCTTTGAACCTATAAAGGACAGTGACCTTCAAGGGGTAAAACTTTTAATTAAGGCATTTGGGAAGTGTACAACCGATCACATCTCGATGGCAGGTCCTTGGCTTCGATTTAGAGGCCACCTCGATAACATTTCAAACAACACCCTTATCGGTGCCGTAAATGCCTTCAATAAGAAGACGAATTTTGTAAAGAATCAGCTAAACGGCGAATACGGTGGTGTGCCCGATGTGCAGCGAGAGTACAAGGCCAAAGGTATCAAGACCATGGTGGTAGGGGATCACAATTACGGTGAGGGATCGTCACGAGAGCATGCGGCAATGCAACCTCGATTTTTGGGCGTGGCTGCCGTTTTGGTTAAATCGTTTGCGCGAATTCATGAAACCAACCTTAAAAAACAAGGGATGCTTGCGCTTACATTCGCAAACGAAGCCGATTACGATAAGATACAGGAGGACGATACGTTCAATTTTGTGGATATTTCTGATTTTTCTGAAGGAAAACCGCTCACCATCGAGGTCGTTCATGCCGATGGAAGTAAAGACACCATTAAAACGAACCATACGTATAACGAAGCACAGATTAAATGGTACCGCGAAGGATCGGCGTTGAACCTGATCAAAAAGCAGAATGCGAAATAATTTAAGTTTCCATACGAACACTCCCGCAACCGCGGGAGTTTTTTGTTTACTATAATGAAATTTTTAAAGAAACACTGGAGTAACCTCGTTTTTTTGGTTGCCATAGTCTTACTTATACTTCCGCAGACACGGGTTCCTATACAGGTGTTCGTACAGCGGTTGATTGCCTGGAGTCCTTCTGAAATAGCTTCGGAAGAACGAGTCACCGTAACAGAGTACGATTGGCCTTTGCAAACACATACTAGGGAAGAAGTTAATTTTTCCCGCTCCGAAGGGTCTGTTGTATTGGTCAACTTTTGGGCCAGTTGGTGTCCGCCGTGTATCGCCGAAATGCCCTCCCTTCAGAAATTACACAACGACTACGGTGATGTTGTCGATTTCTATTTTGTTACCACTGAAGAACTAACGGTCGTGAACCAATTCCTTCAGAAAAAATCATATCAACTACCGGTTTATGTCTCAGGACAACGTCCGCCCGCGGCTATGGATTATCAATCTTTGCCTACTACTTTTCTCATTTCAAAAGAAGGAAAGATCGTAATGCGCAAGGAAGGTGCCGCCGATTGGAATTCGGAGAAGGTTCGAGAGACGATAGCCCTGCTACTCGCTGAATAACTCCTACTTCAGTTGTTTTTCGAAACAAAGACTGTTTTCCATTTCTTGATACTGACCGTAGTTGGGAATGGGCGTATACTGTTCTTTTGTATAAAGCCGAACTGCTTCTATTTGCCTTTTGCCTGTCTCCAGGATACAACGATTATACCCCAGTTCCCGCGCCCAGTCTTCCAATTCCTGTAAAACGTTGCCGGCCAATCCTGTCCCTCGTGCCTGCGGAACCGTAAACATACGTTTTACCTCCATTGTATTATCGTCATAATGCTTAATTGCGCCACAACTCACAGGTTTTTTATGCACATAAATAACCACTACGTGTTTTATGTGATCCAGTTTGTTGTATTGATTATAAAAGGCGTGTTCATCCCCATCTGTCACAGCGAGGTAGCTGTCTAATTGACGTACCAAGGAAATAAAGTCATCATTGTCAGAATGTGTTCTAAGGATTGTTTTCATGATATCTACACCATTATTGCGTGACTTAACTTCGCTCTTCAAAGGGAAGAATAATTCCTTTTTCTACATATTGCTTGAGGCCATGGAGAAGGATCGCCCAACAGTAGGAGGCCGTTCTAAAGTGCGCATTTCGTTGCATCCAGTGAATATGTGAAAAACGTAACAACGTACCCGATGCGTTCGGCTCCAGTTCAAATCGAAAGCGAGTAGGGTCCCAATCGGTATCGGCCTTGGTCATTTTAATTTCAAAGATTTTATCGGGGACCATTTCAGAAACAACGCCGTACCAGTCAAATTCCGGAGTAAAGAAAAAATTATAGACCGCTCCGGCCTCCGGTCTTCCCGTGCAGCGAAGCGGCCACCATTGTTCCAGCTTCTCCGGAAGACACACGGCCTGAAACACGGCTTCTGTAGCGGCAGCAATATGCAGATCATGATAAATTCCGAAAGAGTTTTCTCTAGGCATATTCCGCTATTCACCAAGCATGTTAGACATGGCATTTAAACACGGACTCACATCAAAATACAGCCCCTCTATTCCGGCTTCGTTTTCGGCAACAGTAAGATAATCGTAGTGTTCAATAAGTTGTTGCATCCCGCCAAATTGAAATCCGAGAATATTGAGCAGATCGTACTCATGGCTGGTATAGATCACGTAAAAAGACTCTTCTTTACTTGTTCCGTTGCCCGAACTTAGAAGCGCATCAAAGACCGTATTCATTTTAATATAGGTTTTCTTGAAGTTCTCTTTTTCCCTCTTTTGGTCGAACGCAAAAAGTTTATAGTTCATGGCTCTTACATCGAAAGGATTCGTAGTGAGCAATGAATCTGATAAATTGACAACTTGATCTAATTCTGATTCTGATAAGGTTTCCTTCTTAAGAAGCGTCATAAGGTTGTCCAAACTTTTTGAGTGTGAATACGGTGCGTACTTGTCGTGAAAGCTGAAACCGTAATACAGATGCCTTTTTTCCTGAAGTGTCAAGGTAGAATCGGCATCTTGGAATCGGACCATAAGCGTATCGTAAAAAAGAGGCGACGCTTTGTCTTGTATGTTTTTCTCGATCTCTTTATAATTGGGACTTTCGAAATCCCAACTTTGTGAATAGGCGGTTGCGCTAAGTACTAAAAAAAGGAGCGTGGTGATTTTTTTCATGAAATTAAAAGTTACGAAGGGTCTTCAACCCTAAAAATAGGGATTTAATTATAACTGAGGTATTTCAATACCTAGAAAATCCTTTTTTAGGAGGAGGCGTTTACTTCAGAAAAAAACGGATTAAGACCAAGATCATTCCAATGACAAAGAGCGATGTGAAGATGATCTTATTATATGTTGCCAACCAATTGGGTAAGAAGATGTCGAAATTGGCCTGCGTTGAACCGGAATACTTACGAGCCCAAAGGGTCAAGGGGCAGAACATTTTAAATATAAGCAATACCAGTCCTTCAGCAAGTACTAGTACAATTCCTATCCATGTGTACATGGTAAGATTCCCTGAAATACCCGAATAAAGAATGTAACCGATCACCGTTACAAAGAATATCCAAATAATCGTGTGCAAAATCTTGATCCAAAAGAGCATCTTAAATTTTTTTTATAAAGGTGAATGCTATTGGTTGCATTTAGGTTCTATGATCAAAAAGATCGCTGTACTATCTCCGATATTCAATACCTCGTGCCATCCGATACGTTCATTCTCAAAATGGTATCCGGTGGGTACGTCTACTTCTCGGGTACCTGTTGTATCGGTAATCCTAAAGCGACTTCCTGCGAGCGTATACCCTACATGAGCAGCGTGATAGTGTTTTTCGTGTCCCACACCCGGGGCGAAAGTACATCGCAACACCCGTACTTGGTCATTCTCTTGAAGCAATTCGCATACGGCTTGGTCGTTCCAGCCTGCCTCTAAGGGGTCGGGCAGGCTGTTCTTTGTGGTACAGCTTAAGAGAATTGTAACTATTATAAAGAGCCAAAAGTTTCTTTCGGTGTGAGTTCTGTGGCGTGCTTTTCTAACGAATTTGATCATTTGGCTATTTCGTTTTCGATCAACTTGATCATTTCTTGAATGTATGCTCCCAGATCTTTATGAATGCCCGCGATATAACTATTATTCATTAAGGCCAATCTGAGACCATTTTTAAAGACCTCATTATGGTGTTGCCACTGTGCGTCTTTAATTAGTTTATCGTGATGTGACTTCGGAATATCTTCTGTTTTTAACCGAGCAGGAAATCCATACTCAGGTTTTTTTAAATCAAAGAAAGCAAGGGCTTCAACATTTTCTACGTGCGTATCGTACAAATAGGCTTCAAACTCTCTTCGCATGTGTTCTTCACCGGTAGCAATTTCTGCATATCGCTTATCCAGCTCCAACAATGCATTTTTAATGGAGTCGTTCGTGATCAAACTCAGGTTGCCGGAACTTAACAGCTCTTTAAATGTATTATTATTGGGCACGAAGGTGTTCCAAACAAAAACCTGTTCGTAACGATTGGTGTATTCTTCCACATCCTCAATAGTTGCAGGAGCGTCCCCATTTAAAAGTATGGAACAGACGTTAGCTTTGTTAAAACGATAGGTAGCGAAGGAGGAATTATTTTCTACTTCTCTACTTAGATCGGCATGTACGTTACGCAAGTAGTTAAGCTCTCTGTTCCTGTCTTTGCGTGCTTCATTCCAATTATTGATCTGCAAGGCTATCAAAATCCCAATCACCACAAGGATTATTTCACCTATGGCGTAGAGGAGGTATTTTGAAAACCTGTTCTCGTTAACAAGTCTTTGGCGTATACGGCGGAAGAATTTTATCATTATTTGAGATTATAGGTTTTTTGAATCAACAAAATGAGGTCCTCTGCACTTTTCTGCCTTTTTATGCTTACCGTCTCGCCCAAATTGAGCGCACCATTAAAATACTGAAGGCTGTTGAGCAATTGATTAATAATAATAGGGTCTTGGGTGAGCATATCGCTGGGTCCTGCATCTTGCATTTTCCGTTCCCGCAATATTTTTAAAAGTATTTCAGCATCAAATATTTTGCCCAATGTCTCCACATAATCTGCTGCCCAAAGCATTCCGGCCTCATTGTATCCGTCAAAATCTTTGAGGGAATTGTAATAGTTTGAAATACCGTTGGCTACATCCTTATTTTTTACCAGCCTCAAATGTCCAGAACTTTTCATCTGCTCAAAGGTTCGTTCCACAGGATGGATAATCATCCACTTTATGGTCAACATTCTTGTCCAATAGGAGAGTTCGCTTACCCGCTGGGTCCTATTATCGGCTTTTAAGCCCGGTACAATGGAATCTACCAAGGTGTATATTTCACTATTGCGTTTTTGAAATTTTTTATAGATATCCAAATCGTCCCGCAAATCCTCCAGTAAATTTTGCATGTAATCCTTCTCTATTCTATGCTCATTTTTTTCTTCGTTCCAATTGTTTATGGAAAGTGCAATCAATATCCCAATAACCACAAGGATAATCTCGCCAATAGCGTAGAGGAGGTATTTTGAAAACCTGTTCTCGTTAACAAGTCTTTGGCGTATATGGCGGAAAAATTTAATCACGATCTTTAATATTCTGTTTTAATTGCTTCAACTTTTGTTGCCTAATTTCAATCTTGCCCAAAACATTGAAGGTTCTGCCCAAGTCACCTATAATATAATTTTCCATTCGGGGGTAGTTCAATATGTCTTTGTAATCGTAATCGATATTCCTGTTGTCTTTAATTGAGGCAATTTTTTTATAGAACCCGGTCACATCTGATTGGTTAATCACTAAATCACCCGTGTTTTCGTTCATATAACCTTCGGGAAGGCTGTACATCATTGGTTCAAACTGGTTTTCGATAAAGCGTTCCAGGGAGCTGAAATTATTCCTCACCTGCATAAAGTCGGAATAATACTCAGCAAGATTTTTAAGCAAGATCTTATCTGAGATGACGTTAAATGTGCCGGCCGCCTTAGCAGACTCAAAGGTCGCATCGTAAATGGTTGGTTGTTCTGAATAAAAAATCGGTTCTACGTACCTACCGAATTTGTCAATTCCCATTGTTTTTTGTGGATTGCGTACATAAGTTAAGAGGGTATCTAAATATGCGATTCGTTTAACGCAAAAACGCTTGTAGTACACAAGCTTTTTTTCATCTTTTTCCAAATCAAGCAAAATTTCTTCATAAAACGTATTTTCTGTGACTTGTGCCTTGCGATGTTCGTTCCAAGTATTAATCTGCAGCGCTATCAAAATTCCAATCACCACCAGAATGATCTCCCCAATGGCGTAAGCCAGATAGCGGCCGAAGCGGCTTTCACCAAGGAGCTTATAGCGGATGTTGCGGAAGAATTTTATCATTTTTCACACAATTGTTGAAGTTGCTTATATGTTGGTTCCATCTCCTTTAAAATCTTATTGAAATGTTGTTTTTCACGGTCGCTCATTACTACAAAAAATACAAGGTCGTCCTGGTATTGTTTGTATATAGCGGAGTCGGGGTCCAATTCCCAATTGGTTTGTGGTAAGGTAGCCAAGACATCAGGGCCCAGGGCATTTTTTGCGTAATCTGCATATTGAAACCCGAAAGCTATATCATTTTCATAAGAGAATGCTTTTTCCAAGCTTTTGCTTCTATTTAGCTCCAATTGATATAGCAAGTTGTCCAGTTCGGCATAATAGCGGATAAGGTTCTGTTTTAGGGAATCACTCTTAATCAAATTTAAGTTGCCCGAGGATGTAATGTCCAGGATGGCGACCTTGCTGGGTGCAAAAGCATTGGTGCGCAATGCCTGTATATAAGTGTCTATAAGGTATTCCTTGCTTTTGTTTTTTTGTGGAAGTTCCAAAAGCAATGTTTTGGCAGTCTCAATTTTATAGTCAGATTCCTTATAAAGTCGTGCGACGTTCTGTCGGTCCAATTCAAAATCCTCGAGGAGCTTGCAATAAAAATCTTTTTCTGCTATTCTTTCTTTCCGGGCTTCGTTCCAATTATTTATCTGCAAGGCAATCAAGATCCCAATCACTACAAGGATTATTTCACCAATGGCGTATTTTATGTATTTTCCTGTTTTATTCTGTTCCATAAGGTTGTAGCGTATTTTTCTGAAAAATTTAATCATAGAGGTGATTCTAGGTAAACATCAATACAGCGTAGTATATAGCTGTAATAAATAGAAGTACAAGCCCCATGGCTAAAAACCGAATGGCTCGTTTTACATTCCGAAACTTCCACGCTGCAATTTTTGAAATGATAAAAATCTGTTCGCCCAATTGTTCGAATAATTCAGTCTCGTTGCTACTTACCTTATAAAAAGTCTTTGAAAATTCTTTAATGCTACCAAACTTGGAAATGACATCTCCAAAAAAGAACATGTTCTTGTCGTAATTGCCCTCGATCTTCGGAATAAAGCATCGGATACAATAATACACCGAAGTAGCCGTACAGAACACCCATAAACCTAGTAAGACGTAGAATACCGTGTCATTGGACACATTCTCCAAGATGGTTCCGGTACCTTGATAGATAAAGTTCAAGAGGATGCCATAAAACGACAGGATCAATCCGGCTTTTAATTCGGAAGCCTTTATCAGGCTCGTTACATAATTGATACTTCCCCAGTAGTGATCCACCAGATCGGCCAGGTGCTCGTTCTTTGGAGGAGGCTGAGTGGGCGTTGTAGGTATTTCGGGTTTTTCAAATTCTTCCATAATAATCGGTTTTTATATAAAGAATTGTGTACTTACTCCAGTACTTCATACACAGTGATAGGTTCGGCTTTGTTTTTTACCGAAATACTGCCAATCTTTTTACACTTAAAAGCTTCCTTCACAGTGTTGTAGCATTTTTCGCAAATTACAATCTGATTCTCTTTGGCAGCATCCTGAAGTCTGGCCGCTGTATTTACCGTATCGCCAATGACCGTATAATCCAAGCGTCTTAAACTGGCAGATCCAATATTTCCGGAGATCATATCCCCGCTTTTTATTCCAATGGAAACTTTGGGTTCAAAGTCCTGCAGTTCTTTAATTTTGGGAAGTTCCTTGATTTTATTTCGTACCCCTATGGCGGCATCGATGGCCCGGTCTAAATGATACTCACCTCGAAAGACAGCCATGATGGCATCGCCAATGAATTTATCTATAAATCCTTTTTGCTCCATGATCTCTTGTACCATGACATCAAAATAGGTGTTTATCATATTCACTACAGTATCTGCCGGAGCGGTTTCACTTATCTTGGTAAAACCGCATAAATCAATAAACATCACAGTGGCCTCAATGGTCTCGTTAGCCATGAGCGTGGTTTCGTATTCCCTGCTTCCCATAAAGTTGAGTACGTTCTCATCCACATACATTTTAAGGATATTATTTTCTTTGATGGCTTGTAAGGTGTCTTTAAGGTGCTGTGCATGTTTCAATGTTTTTTCCATGGTAAGCGTCAAATCCTCAAAATTGATGGGTTTTGTAATAAAATCAAATGCACCTCGGTTCATCGCTGTTCTAATATTCTCCATATCACCATAGGCCGAAACGATAACCGATTTAAGGAGGGGTCTTAGTTCGGTGAGTTTACTTAAAAGAGTGAGTCCGTCCATTTCGGGCATGTTAATGTCGCTTAGAACGATATCCACATCGGGTTCACCGTCAATTTTTTCTAACGCATCTATTCCGTTTATAGCGAATAAGAACTCATATTCCTTTTCGCGGATTTGCTTTCTGAATTTCTGTTTAATGAGCGTCTCCAGATCTGCTTCATCGTCTACTACTAGTATTTTGGCCATAGCTACGTATTTAATAATTTATCCTTCAATAATGTAAAGTCTACTGGCTTCGTAAGGAAATCGTCTGCACCCAATTTCTTTGCTGTGTTGAAATTTTCTTCATCACCGTAGGCGGTGATCATCATGACCACGGGTGGAGGCTTTACATAATTCTTCTTGATCTTTTCAAGCAATTCGAGTCCGCTCATCCCCGGCATATTGATATCGCTTAAAATCAACACGGCCTCTTGTTGCATGGTATCTAGGGTCTGCAGGGCTTCTTCTCCTGAAAAGGCAAACATAAATTCCACATCCCCTTTTTTTATTTCTTTGCGAAAACGCTGCAAGAAGAGATCTTTAACATCTTTTTCGTCGTCTACTACTAATATCTTCATATCTATTTTTTTGATAATATAATCTTGAATTCTGTACCATTCCCTTCTTCAGTTTCCACTTTCAACTCCCCTTGGTGGGCTTTGGTCACGATATCATAGCTCATACTCAAGCCCAATCCGGTTCCTTGTCCTGTCGGTTTTGTGGTAAAGAAAGGTTGGAATATTTTGTCCAGAACGTCCTTAGGAATTCCGAAGCCGTTGTCTCTTACTGAAATCTCTACCTTATCTTTCACCAATTTCGTGCAAACCGAAACTGTAGCTTCATAATCTGTTCCTTCTGAAGCATTTTTTCTTTCATTTACGGCGTAAAAGGCGTTGGTGATTAAATTAAGAATTACCCTGCCTATGTCTTGCGGGATTACCGGTACCATTCCAATACGTTCATCAAAATTGGTTTCTAATGTGGCATTGAAACTTTTATCCTTTGCCCGAAGTCCGTGATAGGCCAATCGCAGGTATTCGTCTGCCAACTTATTAATGTTTGTAGGTTCCTTTACGGCACTACTGCTGCGGCTATGCTGCAGCATTCCTTTTACAATACCATCGGCACGCTTGCCGTGATGGTTTATTTTTTCAAGGTTTTGGACGATATCGACCAACAGTTCGGTCACATCTTCCATATTCCCGTTCTTTAGTTCCTCTTTGAGTTCTTCGATCAATTCTTGACTTACTTCACTAAAATTATTGACAAAGTTCAGCGGATTCTGAATCTCGTGTGCGATGCCGGCGGTGAGCTCTCCTAAGGATGCCATTTTTTCGGAATGAATCAATTGTTTTTGAGTTGCCTGTAGATCGGATAGGGTAAGCTCTAATCGTTGTTTTTCAGCAAGTAACGCAGCCGACTGCTTTTCTTTCACTTGTAAGTCTGTAAAACGCTGATAGGCGAACGTGAACACATTTCGGAACCGATCTAAAATGTTCTTTTGATCCTTGCTCAGGATCCCGAAATTTGAGATTCCTATAGCGCCATTCCCAAATGCGTATAAAATATAGGAGACTTTTTCGGCTTTGAACAGTCTAGGATCGTCAGCCTCCCCGTTTTTGCGTCGCATATTTATTAGATCCTCAAGTTGTTGCCCCTCCAGGATGGTTTCAGAATATCCGTCGGTAGTATCAGCTATGACGCGTAATTGTTCTTCCAGTGTAGGATCGTCATCGTAGGACATGAGCGTTACGGTGCTGCCCATTTCGTGGGAATAATCATAGTCCAAAAAAGTATGGTCGTCCTCATTGTTCACATCAATAATCGCATTGCGAATATCACTGAATCCCAAAGCTTCCAACTGCTCGTACAAGGCTTTCGCTATGTGCAACAGGTCCGTCGATTCGTCCATGCTGAGCGCTACGGATCGCACTTTCTCCAAAGCGGCTTCTATCTTCGCTTCCCGTGCCTGCGCTTCGGCGTGGGCCAGATCGGTATATCTTTTATAGGCAAAGGTAAATACGTTGCGGAATCGTTTCAATATTTCCTTTTGTTCATCACTAAGAATTCCGAAGTTTGAAATCCCAATAGCACCGTTTCCAAAGGAATATAGATTATAGGTAAGATGATCTGTGTCCCGTAGTCGAGGATCGTCTTTTTCGCCGTTGCGTAACCGAGTTTCTATGAGTTCATCCAATTGTTTACCTTTCAATTCAATTTCAAAAAAGGCATCATTACTGGACTTTACTTTTTTGATTTGTTGTTCGATGACCGGATCCCCATAGAAGGAGAATTTAGTGATCGCACTCGACATATCATGCGAATAATCGTAATCTAAAAAAGTCTCTTCGGATTCATTATGAATGTCGATGATAGCGTTACGGATTTTGCTAAAGCCAAGCTCCAGCAGTTGTTCGTATAAAATTTTTGCGATGTCCAGCATATCATCGGACTTCTGAAGGCTTAACGCTACAGAGCGCACTTTTTCCAACGAGGCCTCAATTTTAGCTTCACGCGCCTGTTCTTCGGCTTTTTGTAAGTCGAGGAAACGGGTGTAGGTTTGCTCAAATACTTTGGCGAAACGTATAAATATCTCTTCATCCTCGTATGGTTTGGTTGTGATCACCAAGAGGTATCCGTGTTTGAAATAGGCCGCATGCCATTTTTGCCATGTTGGAAAGGTAATACCATCGTCCAGCATTTTTTGGAATATAGGTTGGACATCGGGAACAGAGAGCATGTACTTATAATGAGTCACTAACTCTTTTCCTTCCTTTGCCGTAGAAAAGATAGCCAATTGGTCCTTCCAGCCCTTATACATTTCTTTATGCACGGGGTCTACCGTATTGGGAATTATTAAATGAGGTAAAATGCCTCCTTTATTCACGAACCAAAATTCATCTTCGGAAGCATTTTCTTCACAGAATGCAAAACCGGTGCCCCAAAGGGCTCCTCCCAATCCCGTTAATTGCTCAAAAAGTACCTGGGCTACGTCCCCGATTTCATTACTTTGTTGCATGGCCATAGTTCGGCTGCGAACTCTTTCCAATGCCATTTCTATGTGCGTTTCACGTGCCTGTGCTTCGGCTTTTTGAAGATCCATAAACCGTATGTAGGCCTGTTCAAAAACATTGGAAAAGCGTTTTAAAATTTCAGTATCTCCTTCAGAGGGTGTTACTCCTGTGAGCGATGGAATAATGATAGCCGAATTTTCCGGCCAAGCCGCTGAAAGCGTATGTTTTTCGGCCAAAAGTGCGTGCTGTTTAAACGCTTCGGGAAAATGTTTATAATCGCTGTGTTCGAAGGCATATTGAAAAAAGGCATTCTTGTCTTCTACTGAAAATTCTTTAGAAAAGTAGGCGTCACCACCGAGCTTAGATTCCCATGCATCATCGAAGATAGGATTTTGAAAGTAGGGGACTAGATATTTACCCGAATACGAAAAATCCGGAGCGGCGATCCAGTGCATCACATCTTTATTGTCCGGGAAGTAAGTACAAAGGATCACGCCTCCGGCGTCAAAAATTACACCTAACTCTTTCAGTTTTTCGGCCACTATGGTAACTACCTCTTGTAACTCATCCGGTTTGGTCATCGCAAGGGAACGGGAGCGTACCTTTTCCAATGCAGCTTCAATTTGAGCTTCTCTTGTCTGTGCTTCGGCTTTTTGTAAGTCGAGGAATCGTACATAGGCCTGCTCGAAAGCATGTGTCATTTTTATGACAATTTTTTTAACGTCCTCATCCGGTGGAGTCACCATATCAAAGGCCAATAAACCGTTGGATAAGCGACCGCAGGGATTCCATTGATGCGTGAGATGCCCACCCAATACTGCTTTCTTGAAAACTTTGGCGATATCGCTATTAATAGTCTCCCATTCTTTAATAGCAGTTTTAAGTTTTTTCAAATCATATTCGAAAACGATGTATTTGTCGCCTTTTTTCCATTTTTCTAAAACATCAGTTCCTAATAAATGGTATTGATGTGCGTCGTACCTCAATATTTGGCTTTGCGGGTCTGAAAAATTTCCCGGCGATGAAAAATCCCACCATGTAAAGAAATCATTATCGTCTATCAATAGAATGGACGTACCCGTAAAGCCATCGAGTTCCAAATGTTGCATTTGCTTTAGAAGTTGCTGCGTCACTTTGTCAAAATCGGCAGTAGAATGCATAGCCATTGCTTCAGAGCGAACACGCTCCACAGCTACCTCAATCTGTGCTTCCCTTGCCTGTGCTTCTGCTCTTTGAAGGTCGAGGAAACGGGTATAGGTGCGTTCAAACTCTACGGTAAATCTTTTTATATGTCTTGTTCGTCCTTCGTAAGGGTTCGTCTAATGTTTATTCCGAAGCAGCCGTACTTCATATAGGCTTCAGCATAATATAAGCCTTCAGGAAAATTCTTTGCCTTCAAATTTTTTGCCCCGCTTAGGAGTTCGCTCCATATGCTGAAGAAATTTTGGACCTCTTCAGGTGGAATGGGTACGATGTGAACCGCTTCCCCGCTTTCCCAAGCCTCAAAGCAAGCGGCGGTATACGGTTCATTTCTGTCGAGATCATAGGTAAAAGACTGACTTTTAATTTCTGATGATGATTTAGTATTTTCCGTCCATGTGGCCCAGAATTTGTGTTTTTTATTTTCAATGTCCGGTAACCATACATAGGAGAATTCAGATTCAATGCCCAGCTGTAACAACTGTTGATGAAAAACTTTTGATGTAGTATCCAGTTCATTGGAATGCTGCATGAGCATACTTTGGGTACGGGTGCGTTCCAGAGCAGCTTCGATTTGAGCTTCTCGAGCCTGCTTTTCAGCTTTTTGAAGGTCAAGGAAACGGGTGTATGTTTGCTCAAAAACTTTTCCGAAGCGTTTAAAAATATCATGTGCCTCCGGCACAACTTCATAAGTAATGAACAATAAAAATCCTTTATTGAAGCGCACCAAATGATTGAATTGGGTGGTGGGCAAATCAATATTGGCTTTCTCAAACTGCTCGAATGTTCCTTTTAGTTCGGGAAGAGATTTCATATAGTTGTAGTGTTCCACCAGCTCTTTGCTTTCCTGCCCATACACAAAAAAGTCATCTCCATTAACTATGGCTTTATGCCATGGGCGTAAGCTTTTATGTTTGGTAAGGGGTAACACAAACGGTTCCTGAAGCTCACCTTCACTGCTCATAATACAAGTACTCGATTTTTTATCTTCGAAAAGTATGTTGTAACCACAGCTCCAGGCGGGGACGCCCAGCGATTGTACTTCAGTGAATAACACATTGGCGGCTACGGGGAGCTCGTCACTATGCTGCATGGCCATAGTGCGGGATCTCACTTTTTCCAAAGCGAGTTCTATTTGTATTTCACGTGCCTGCTTTTCGGCTTTTTTAAGGTCAAGGAAACGACGGTGGGCAAGATCGAAGGCGCCGGCAAATTTGATCAAAATTTCGATATCTTCAGTAGGCGGTTTTTTTACAACGCCGGGTAAACTGTAGCCTATTTCCCCATGAGTGGTCCTTGCCATGATAAAGGTAAGCCCGCCTATATGCCGTATGTCATCTTCTGTTGGAGCCTGCGGATCTATGTTTTTAAAATCCCCAAGGGACACCATCTTACCCACATAATCTAGGGCGTCTTCTACCCCCATAGCATACACAACCGTAGGTTTCTTGCTTTTTTCCCATTTGGCCAATTGCGGTATGTCACCGTGTATATGCCTGGGTAATTCCATCACAAAACCTATTTTGCTCCCATCTCCGGAGGTCATCGCTTTTTCGTACGTGTCTGGCCGCCACATCATATGCCAGAAATAGTGAGCATCGTGCCCTAATTTTATGAACTCGTTGCGCATGGTCACCACAATGTCCAAGAGGTCTGTGGATTCCTTCATTGCCACTGCCTGGGCTCTTATACGCTGCAGGGCACCTTCTACTTCCAATTCGCGATTCTTTTGCTCCAATTCGAAGGTGCGACGTTTTATCGCTTCACGTAGTTCTTGGTTTTCTACGTGTATCTTATCAAAACCAATGGTTTCTCCTGCGTCGGTTTTTGAATCGGGGGTGGAATAGTGTTGGTATACGAAACGCCATCCTTCGTTGTTTTTTCGAAGCACATTAGTGAAGCGGAACCGCCCATAATAGTTCCAATCGGTGCCATTTTGGAACCAAGCGTCAAAAAAATGATTGATGAAGACTAGATCGTCGAACGCATCCATGATTTTGGTCTCGTTCCTTAAGTCGCATTTTCCTGCTAATTGTTCGGCTGTTTCAGCAAAGAATTGTGTGGTGGCGGCTCGGTTTAAAAATTCTTCGTTATTGGTAGAGCCAATAAAATGAAAGTCGTCATCAAGATAGGCGTCATAGGTAGCAACATCTCCGTTGAGATACGCATGTAACCAAGTGTCGTACACTTTAAAGACTTCTGTTTGTATCTTTTTGTCAACTTTCATGATCCTTTAGGTAACGGCAATTGAATAGTAAACTGAGTTCCTTCTCCTTCTTGGGTTTCCACCTTCAGCGCTCCGCCATGGGCTTTCACAATGTCATAACTTAAACTAAGTCCCAGCCCCGTGCCTTGACCCGTAGGCTTGGTGGTAAAGAACGGTTGAAAAATCTTTTCTACGACTTGTTGTGGCATTCCGTGGCCGTTGTCCTTTACTGAAATGTCAATCGTTTTCCTCTTCTTTTCAGTAGCGATCCAAACCGTAGGTTGAAATCCATTTTCTTCGGACTTATTCTTTTCTGTAACGGCATAGAATGCATTCGTGATAAGATTTAAGATCACTCTTCCTATATCCTGAGGTACGATAGGTATGTTGCCTATGGACGTGTCATATTGTGTCTCCATACTTGCATTGAAGGATTTGTCCTTAGCGCGCAGTCCGTGATATGCCAGGCGCAAGTACTCATCTACGAGAACATTGATGTCTGTAGGTTCTTTTGCACCACTACTGCTGCGGCTGTGTTGCAACATTCCCTTTACAATGCCATCGGCACGTTTGCCATGATGATTTATTTTTTCAAGGTTTTGAATAACATCGTTGGCAATGGCGTGTACCTCTTCGGGATCGCCGTTTTTTAATTCTTCCATCATCTCTTCCAGCAACTCCTTACTGATTTCAGAAAAATTATTGACAAAATTCAAGGGATTCTGAATTTCATGAGCGATACCGGCCGTTAGTTCTCCCAGCGAAGCCATTTTTTCCGACTGGATAAGCTGGGCCTGTGTCGCTTTCAACTCTTTCAATGATTTGCTTAAGGCTTCGTTGGCTACTTCGATTGTTTTTCTTTTCTGTTCCAACTCATCAATCGTCTCTTCCAATAAGATTGCCGTAGTACGTTTGACCTTTTCGGTACGTTCTAACTTAAATTCTGAGATCATGAGATCGTTTTCTGCGTTCTTTACCGTTTTAAGAAGCGATGCTTTATCTTCTTCTGAAAAGGCATCTGACTGATGAATGAATTCTTTTAATTTTTCCAGGTGTTGATTCATTTAATCTTTTTCTTTTAATGCTACTACACAACAGGCGTTGTTATGAAATTCATTAGTACCTATTTTTGATTTTCCGTATTCACCATAGGTGAAGAAACCAACCATTGGCGCATCCCACAATTTTTGCACAAGTTCTATCTCTTCTTTCATTAAAGCTCCAAAAGATAAATGCCGGCTTACACATGAAAACATGATCAAGGCATCGGCCTGCTGTTGGGCATTGTCCTTAATACTCGCACATTCTGACACGACCGTTTCGATGGAATCAAAATCCGGGGGCAGCGAAAATTTTATCTTAGATCCTTGGGGCACACTTCCGGTACATATAAGGGAACGGTCTACACGGTTGGCAAACCTGGTGGCCCGAATTACCGTATCTCCATTGTCTCTTTCCAATTGCAATGGATAATACCATGAATTTTGAAATGGAACGACATCAGTTTGGTCATTCAGCTTTACGTCCACGCCAAGATATTTCATTAACATGTCCAACGCGGGTTTATCGTCTATGGTATATACAATATTACCTTCGCTCTTGGTTACCGTTTTTGTCGTGCCGATCGCCTTCCAGCCACAGGTAGCAATACCTCGTACGTCTACTTTATCCTGGTCGATGATGAGGGAGATCAGGGCATTGTCTTTACTTTTTCCGTTGGTAAAGACAACTGGCTTTTCGGTTAATAAATCATCTCCGGCCATCCCTCCAAATACGGTCAACTCATTTTCATGTGTCACGGTGCTCCGTTTTCCGAAGCCCTCCATGATACCTTCAATAATTGCTTCGCCATCAATAAATACACCGCCGGTCGCGATTATTAAGGCCGGATTTGAAAAGGATTCTTTACCAATAGTACCGAGTCTCTTAGCGGTATCAAAAGCCGCCTCAGCGCTTGTCTCAAGAAAGGTCACATTAAAATAGCGCTTATTCAGGTCCAACAACATCATGGTAACGCTGCCTTGTTCAATCTCTCCATCGATAAATTCACCCGCAGTAGTGGCACCAAAAACAGCAATATTGCGCTTGTCTAAGACGTCGCTCACAGCGCTCCAATCTTGTTCAATGGAAAGGAAGACAATAGCCAACGTGGGTTTGAAACCATCGGAAGTCGCCTGATCGATTTCTTTGATAATGGCTGCTGTTGAGTTTGCTTTTATAGTTTTTGAAATCATTTATGAACTTATTTTAGGAGGTGCGTATTCTTTCTTATTTTTCTTTTAATGCTACCAGACAGCAGGTGTTGTTATGAAATTCATGCTTCCCGGTTTTCGATTTTCCGAATTCACCATAGGTAAAAAACCCTACCATAGGTGCCTCCCAAACTTGTTGGACCTGTGCTATTTCCTCCTTCATTAATATACCGAAAGACAACTTTCGGCTTACGCAGGAGAACATGATCAATGCATCTGCTTCAGCTTGCGTCCGCTCTTTTAATTCTTTACATTCTTCTACTACAATTTCGATGGCGTCAAAGTCAGGTGGAAGCGAAAATTTTACTTTGGAACCTTCAGGAACATTACCGGCACATATAATCGACCGATCTTGACTATTGGCGAACATAGCGGTCCTCATGACGGGAGCAACATTATCGCGTTCCATTTGTAAAGGGTAGTAGGCACTCAACTGCGACAACATTTCTTTACCGGAATCAAATTCCTCGTCCGCGCCCAGATACTTAAGGATCATATCAAGGGCCGGTTTGTCGTCTATCGTGTAAACGATGTTTCCTTCGCTTTTGGTAATAGTTTTCGTAGTGCCGATAGGCTGCCATCCGCAAGAGGCAATTCCATTAATTTCAATTTTATCCTCATCTACTATAAGAGCCAACAATCCTTGTGAACTACTTTTTCCTTTGGTAAACGCTATGGGGCCCTCTAGGAGTAGATCATCTCCAGCCATGCCTCCATAGATGGTCACGTCTCCGTTACATCCTTTCTTAATACCTTCCACAATGCTTTCGCCTTCTGTGGTCAACCAGCCGGAAAGGACAATAAATGCAGGATTTGAGAAAGTTTCTTTTCCTAAGCGGCCAATTTTTTCGGCATTTTCTTCCGTGGTTTGCTCACCGGTTTCGAGGAATTCCAATTTAAAGTAGGTAGGATTCATATCTAGCAGCATTAACACAATACTTTCTTCTTCCATCTCCTTATCAATAAATTCACCTGCGGAGGTCGCACCAAAAACAGCAATTCCTTTTTGATCCAGCGCATTGGTTACGGCCTGCCAATCCTGTTTTATGGAAAGGAAAACAATGGCTAAGGTGGGATTAAAATCCTGAGAAATAGCCTCATCAATTTCTTTGATGATACCTTCGGTGGAAGCTGCTTTTACTGTCTTTGCGATCATGACTCATCCGTGTTTTGAACGGTGCCGATAATTACGTTGACCCCGCCGGTGGCAAAATTCGACAAATCCAGGACGGTTGCCTGTCCTTCGGCAGAAGCCATAGTTTTCTGCATTTGCTCAACATCTTTAAAATAGAGTTCGGCCATTCGGTAGTAATCGGCTTTTTTACCATCGGGTGTCCCTAAGAATTTTGTTAATTCCATTTTTGCAACGCCCTTCATGTTTGCCGTAAGCGGAAGGTGGTTCTTCTCATAATACGTTTCAAAAGCCTCGGGATCTGTTGGATGGCCGTACAATACTGTTATTTTTTGCATCATTTTAATTATTTATAGTTTCAAAACTTCGTTGCCAATCTCCCATTGAAAGGAAAGTGTGGGTATTCTATTAGTTAGTAGTCTTCTCTTTTAATGCCACACAACAGGTTGTAAGGTTGTGCATTTCAAGATTTCCTCCGGTGGCACGGCCTAACTCTGCGTTGCTAAACATTCCTACCATGGGGACATTCCAGACATTCTTTACACCTTCAATTTCTTCCTTCATCATGGGTCCCAACGCCAAAATCCTTCCTGCGCAACTAAAGACGACTAATGCGTCGGCCTCAGGCATTTGAGTTTCTTTTAATTGTGCTACTCCTTTTACTACCTTTTCCATGACGTCCCAATCCGGTGGTATAGAAAATCGAATTTTGGAGCCTTGCGGTATGGTGCCACTCGTATAATAGGAGCGGTCCTCCCAATCTACCACCAATGGCGGACGCATTACCGGGTCACCCTTTTCGCGCTGCAATTGCAGCGCGAAATTGGTGGCCAGTTCCATGAGCACTTCCTTATTTCCGGGACTTATATTTTCAAGGCCCCCATATTTTACGGTAATATCCAATGCAGGTTCATTTTCTATCGTATAGATATGATTGCCAACACTCTTGGTAACAGTCTTTTCAGTACCTACGGCCTTCCATCCACATGTGGCAATGCCTTTTACTTCCACCTTGGTCTCATCCAAGGCAATACATACTATGCCCTCATTGGTTTCTCGACCATTCGTAAAAACAAAGTTCTCATTGAAGGTATAATCGTCTCCGGCGGCACCGCCAAAAGCATTGACATCTTCTCCGGCGATATCTTCCAAGCCACGCAGAATTTCTTCCCCATCCACTGCAGGATGGCTAGTGCCTATTAAAAAAGTAGGTTTGTCAAAATTTTTCTTTGCCATTTTTGCAAGCGAAGCGGCCACTTCTCGGTAATTCTTTTTGGGATATTCTTCAAAATAAAGTTGGAAATAGTTTGTGTCAAGATCTAGTAACAGCATTGCTACAGATCCTTGCTGCGTATCTTCGTCGATAAATTCGCCGTTGGTGGTAACACCAAAGATTTGAATTCCTTTGTCATCCAAAAGATTCATAATTGCTTTTCGGTCTTGGACTACCGAAAGAAATACCAAAGCGAGAGTTGGTGCGAATCCGTCCGCTACGCTGTTTTCCAATGCCGATTTGATTTCTTCGATGGAGGTTCCTTTTATTGACTTTGCTTTCATATTATGTTGTGCTCTGGGCCTTTTCTTTGTAGCCTTTGGTTATAATTGGAAAATTAACTTGGCGGGGATGTTTTAATGTTCCTAATTTTTTCTTTAATATCATTATGTAGTGATTCGTAAATTACATAAATTCAAATGAATAGATGCGTCCCGAATCCTCGATTCATCTAAGCATCGACAGACGGTACTGCGGACATCTCATTTCTTGTACATTGGTTCAGTACAGCAAATTGTCTAAAATGCGGTCGATATTGCGTTCTGCCATATGAAACCGCTTGTCCACAGAAAAAACGGCATGCATTTCCTTGCGTAATTGTGCTAATTCCTTACTTGAGTAGTCGTGGTACTCGAGATTATCTTCTATCTTTTCCAGACTTTCATCTTCGGTATCTTTTTTAAATTCGTTGTATATTTTATTGAATGTGGCAGGGTCTGCCTTGGTTTTTATTAATTGGATCTCGGCTTCACTGGCAACGGTATCTGCACTTGCACAAAGCAATAGAATATATGTTTGCAGCTCCAGCTTGTTCCACGGGGTTGGTTTATTTTTCATGCTGAAAGATTTTGACTTAGAATGGTGTTTCGCATACTGCCAAACAACAGTTGGTTGTTTTGAAAAAAAAGATTCGGGAAATGTACATTCTCTGAAAAAGGATGCATCCGGTGTTCGAAGCAGTATTCAAGAAAACCGTACGTTCTACGTATGAATTGAGAACGATTTGCATTTCCGAAGAAAAGCCAATACATACAGCTTCGGAAGATAAATTTCATGATACTTTGGTTAGTTCCTCTAAATATATGATAATTAATTTATTATGCATATACTTTTTAGAAGACCTTTCAGAAAAAAACCACTACATCTCAATCGTAATTTGAAAGTACTTCGCTAATGTAGTTGTACACATTAAATGGGGGCTCTGCTTGTGTGATACAGTAGGAGAGAACCCTTCCGGTAGCAGGAGCATAGCCTACAAAGGTTCCGTAGTAACCATAATGACCAAAATAATATTCATCGTTATAGGATGTTCGATAGATGCCAAGCCCGTACAGACTTTCATTTTCCTGCGTTGGATGTACATCGATCATGGCTTCTATGGATGCTTCGGAAAGAAGTTGGCCTTGAAACAAGGCTTTAATGAATACCGCAAGATCCCCATTGGTAGAAACGAGTCCGCCGCCGGCCCAATCGAAAGACGTGTTGATCTCGGAAAAATTCAGGGTGCCAACATATTGAGCTACCCGAGACTCTAAGGGAACGGGCGGTTCATAAAATTCAAAGTAGGTAGCATGCATCCCCAGCGGTTCGATGATGCGGGAGCGAATGATTTCTGAAAGGGACTTTTGTTCAAGATGTTCTAAAAGCAGCCCAAGCAGTACGTAGTTCATATCGGAATAATGCCAACCGTTGCCCGGTGCAAAATGCGGTTTTGTATGCAATTGAAAATCGAAGAAGAGTGCCAGGATCGATTGGGGTGTATACTGTCTTTTTGGATTACTCAATACATGCGCTATAAAGGCTTCTTCTGCGTCTGTAAAGATATCTGCCAAACCCGAGCGATGGGATAGCAGTTGTTGTACGGTAATTGTATGGGTAAGGACGGTGTCCCTGAAGGTATGTAGGGATTGCAGTGGCTTAGATTTGGTTTCAGGGAGATATGCTAGAAACGGATGGTCAAGCGTTAATTTTCCTTCTTCCACCAGTTGAAGCGTACTAACGGCAACAAACAGTTTGGTAGTACTCGCAATACGGAAGCTATCCTCCGGAAGAAGGTCTCTTTTGCCGTCGAGGGTTTTGCCGAAGCTCTTGGAATACACAAGATGCTTTGCAGGATCTTCAATGTGTAACAGAATACCATGCACCGGTTGCGGCCCGGAGGTGTCCAACTTCGATTGAGACAAGGTGGAAACCACCTTCGATTGACCCCACGAAAGGCACGAAATAAGAAAGAAACCATATATGCTGAACTTCATACTTCAGACTATATTTATTAGCAACTACAGGCGCCGGTCAATGGGTGAGGAGCATTTCCATTACCGTAGAATCAGGATCGAAAGTTTGTGCAAAGCTTCCGGAAGTAAAACTAAAGACCAGCCCTATGACGGCTGTTGCTATGTTCTTTTTCATCGTTTACGATTATAATTGATCTTCTAAGTAGTGCTGATCGACAGCTACTTAGAATTACTAAGATACGTAACTTGAAGAAAACACTACCCAATGAAAAAGGTTTTTTGCTCAGGCTTCCGTTTGCAAACGGATCGATTATAGCTGCTCCCACTCGTTTTGAAGGTTGGTGCGCGCCTGTGCTTCGTAATTTTTTCTGAAGTATTCTGTCTTATAAATAGCCGGTAAAGACAAGAAGTGTTCAAGTACCTTTTTTCGACCGCTACGGTAAATGAGGTTAGGATAAATGCGGTATTCCTTTCTAATATTCTTGCTGTAGGTTGAATAGGCTTCGGGATCTTTCCCCAGAATTACCAAATCCAGATCGAGCAATAAATTTGTATCGTTATCAGTTGACAGCTCGTGCGTTTTGGTGGCTTCTATTTGCGACATGCACTCCTCGATATGTCGAAAGCTCGTGTTAGAAATTCTTTTTTTAAACAGTAAAGCACTTTGGTGTTCATTGTCGCTTTTAGTTGGAAAATAGATGATGTCATGGTAGAATATGGAAAAAAGAAGGGTGTCGATCGCTTCACATTGTGATCGGACCGGTTCTAGTTCCGTAAGCATGGTCGACAGGTGCGACAGATTGTGATAATAGCGGGATGGATTTGAATAGTGAACTGCGATCTCCTTCCAGCATTCTGTAGTATAGGAAAGATCCTTAGAATACGTTCCAATGAGTTTTAGAAATACAGCTTTCAACGATTCCTCGCTCCAATTGTTTCCTTTGATTTTATTCAGCATTGATTGTTGAGATTTTGCAGAACATTACCCATACGATAGCAATGCATTGTTATTAGGAGATGGTTTGTGAAACTTTTGTTCGGGATAAGAAATACGAGTGAAACGTCTATGTTTTCTCTTCCCGCAGAATTTTTTCCATCTTTCTGCCTTTTGCCAATTCATCATAGAGCTTATCTAAATAGCGACATTTTCTGTACAATTCAAATTCATCAGCTATATCCTCTATGCGATAACCGCAAATGACGCCTTTAATAAGGTGGGCATTGGGATTCAATTCTGCTTCTTGAAAGAAGGTCTCAAAAGTTGCCTTCTTATCGATCATTTCTTGTATTTTATCGTTATCGAACCCGGTTAGCCATTCTATCACCTGATGGAATTCTGCTTTCGTTCTGCCATTCTTCTCTAGTCTGTTTATGTAATGAGGATAAACAGATGCAAAGGTCATTTTGCCAATTTGTTCATTTTTTTCTGCCGTAACTTTCATCGTATCGATATGTTTGTTTTAATTACTCTTGTTTTTCCGCATAAAATCAAAGGCCCCTTCACGAAGTCGTATTCCGTACTCCAAATAAGCTTTCATGCAGGCGAGGAAATTTGCCCAACCTCCTGAATTTTCCAAAGCCCATTTCAGGTTCTCCTCGGTAAGTTCCTTCCCGTTTTCATTGACCCTAACCACGGTGCTTTGATCAGGCATTGCTTCCAGCGTGATCGTCACCACAGTTTCCGGATCCCATACAAATGAGATCTCATGCTGCGGGACAACAGAAACTTGTGTGATTGGAAAGGTATCAGGAAATTCCGGGAATTTCCATACCACCTCTTTTCCGGTTTCAAGGCGTCCGCTGCTTTCAGAAATAAAGTATTGGGTCATGTGCACGGGATTCACGATCCCTTCGAAAACGTCGGCTATTGGCTTTTGTATTTGCAAGCCGGCATTTGATTGTAATCTCATTGTACAGTTGTATTGGTTTTATATCACATGTATCTGGTTTCTAATATGGTTCCAGCCTTTTGGCATACGGTTTTGTTACGGAAACATAGAATCTCACGTACATCGTAGCACGAAGATAGCAAATGCTAATGACAAGCGTGTAAAGTGCCGACCTGCGAGCACTTCTCGAAACTACGTTCACGAGATCCGGTAACTTACCTATTTAGGTGCGAGTAAACATGATTATCCTCTCTTGCAATCTGTTTTTTAACTTCCGTTCAGTTGTCTTGCATAGTCATCGCTATCATAAGTTCCCATGGATTTTTCGATGATTCCATCGTCATTCATGGTCCATTCTTCAAATCCGCTGAATTCTACCTTGTTTCCCGTTCCATTTGGCCCGGAGTTAGTTCCTTTAAAAGTCCAATAATATCGATATTGATCATTTCTCTTTACTAAACTATCCATGGTTAAAACCATATCGGGAAATGCCTCCATATATGATTGCGCCGTTTCTGCGATTTGTTTTCTTCCCATTGCCGGAGTTCCGTTATTAACGGTAAGGATTCCGTCCTCAGCGTAAAATGAAGCCATTTTTTCGGGCAATTTACTATTCCAGGCATCGGTATATTTTTGCCCGAATTCGACCATACCATCCAATTCCGAGGTATCAGATTTACATCCTGTCATGATGATTAAGATTATTACTAACGTTGGTAAAATTTTTTGTGTCATTCTCATAACCATGATTTTGTTCTAAAGAGCTAAGTCCTTGTATACACCTTCCAGCGTATGGCATTCCGCACGTACCGTACGTCCGGGGCTGCCGTACCGGCAGCAATGATCTTAGGTGGAGCCTGCAGATCAGAATACATGTGAAGCCGTTTGGTTGCTATTTCTGATTAAAGATAGTTTTTTTGTTCGACCGGTGTTTAATTGGATTTCAATTGAGCCATGTGAGTGATTCGTTGTGGGTCTTCTTTATTTAGTTATTTCTTGATGTAATAATGCTAATATCTCTTCATTTAGTTCCAGGCACAACCGTAGTCTTTCATTAATCAGTTCGACGAAAACAGCTTGATTTTCAACCATATTTTCAAATTTTATATCCTTAAGAAGATCGTTATTATTGATTTCAAATCCTGAAGTGGGGAAATTTAGTCTTATTATAGTTTCATCGTCTTCAGATGCATCGGCTGACAACCAACTACCATTTTCAATGACATACCTAATCATTAAGTTCTCGAATTCCTTCGTAGCTTTTTGTCTAAGATTCAAATCATCTAATCTTGGCATCCAAGAAGAAAGACGATTTCTTAATTCAGTACTTTTTATGATACCCAAATTACCGGAATTTATAAGGTCATTTAAGAAACCATTCTTGGGATAATAATAGACAGAAGAGGTTACATCACCAAGTATTGGGTCCAGATCGAATCCTTCAGAATAACGATTGCCGGTATTGTGTAGCACGGTAATGGCTGCTTTTATGTTTTCGGCATTACTGTTTAATACAGAAAGTAATTCGGAGCGATTATATTCAAAATCTTGTTTTAAATTGTTCAAAATTTCTTGTTCCTGTCTTTCTTTATTTAAGTTCTCATTCCAATTGTTAATTTGAAGCGCAATTAAAATTCCAATAACAACCAGTACAATTTCCCCAATCGCATAGAGTATATATTTGCTGAATTTATGTTCGGTAAGCAATCTTTGACGAATTTTTCGGAAGAATTTGATCATATGCTATTTCCCGCAAAGGCGGGAATCTGGTTAGTTTCTCTAAAGATATGATATTTAATTAATTGCATATTTAAAATAAGGAAGCATAACAGTTTCACATACTATTTTTGGAAGTGTAGATCGTACGTTAATGAAATGGTATGGTTGCCTTGTGTTTCTTCAAATCAAATAAACATGGTCACGAACAGCTATATACAGTTCTGTTCGCTTTATTCACTTAAGTGAGAAGATATGGAGGTCTTAAGGTCATTGGCTAATTGAGTAACCTTTTCATTTGAAGATACGTAGCCTGTATAGATCACTTTTTGTGTGGCAAGTATATTTTTAAATTTTGATTGATTAATAAAATCATTAACCATTTCATGTTTGGCTTCACTGTCGTTGAACAAAGGAATATTGTCTAGAATGTAAGGGTCAACATTTTCACCAACAAACTTTTCATGCCAAATATTAGCCTCCCTAATACCAGCTAGTTCATATTCGTAAAAGGTAGTAATTTGGTTTCGCAGCTCCGGAGATTGTATTAGGCGAAGCTTCTTCTCGTCTTTTAACGATAGATAAATCGTATTAAATTCTTTCGATTTGATTTCGTCACTTACGGCAAATACTATATATCGATGGTCTTGATCTGAACCCGTTACCCCTTTAAAATTTTCTATTGTTAATAATCTTTTTTGCTTGTCTACTTTTTCTGCTTCTAAAAACTGAATATTTTGGTTCAATTCTTCAATCATAGAATATAGAGAAAAATGTAACTGTCTTCTTTCAATTCTTTGATCGTTCCAATTATTAATTTGAAGGGCTAGTAAAATACCAATAATGACGAGAAGGATTTCTCCAATGGCATATTTCAAATACTTTCCGGTCTTTCCTTCGGAAAGTACATTTTGTCGCATATTTCGAAATAGTTTTATCACAAGCGGTTAGTTTCTCTAAAGATATGATATTTAATTAATTGGGAATTTAAAATAAGGAAGCCCAACGGGGAAGACTACCATTCCTGCATTCCGATAAACAGTTTTGGCAGATGTCTTGATGTTGCGGCGAGAGGTTTTGGGTAATGCTTCGGGTGCGATGTTTGGTATGTATTCGGATTTTTTTAGATAAAGGTTTTTTATGATTCGAATTTTTATCTATATCAAAAGCCGCAAGTAAATATAGTGATAGTTATACATTAATCAATTCTCATCTTTCCGACACTTCTGCACCAATAGGGCATAAGGAGATTCCATTAAATTACGTATTGTCATTAAATGTTGTTTTTCTCTATCTGCCATTGAAATATTGAATACTAATTCCGTTTGAAATTTTTCGTAATACTTGCTGTCTTTATCTTTTGTCCAATCAATTTGCTTTAACGTCTTAAGAATCTCCGGTCCAAGAATTTGATTTACGTATTGCAGTTCCTGTGTGCCTCCAAATTCGACCGAACCGCTGAATAATTCAAATATGTTTTTTAGGTTTTCATCTCTATTTTGTTTCATTTGAGTTTGTACGTTTTCCAATTCGCTGTAATACTGAATCAGGCTATTTTTTATTGCGATATCATTAAGCAGCTTAATATTTCCGGATGAGATTAAATCTTTAAAGGTAACGTCGCGAACCACAAACACATCACCTCTAATAGCTACTAAAAATTTGTTTATAAGATAATTCTTGCTTTCTGTACCTGAATGTAATTCTAATAACAGTTCTTTACTTGTGTTAATCCTTTTATCGGCTTTTTCTAAAGATTGGACAATGAGTTGTTTGTCCATATCGAAATCGTCTAATATTCTGTTATAATAAGTAAGCTCCAATGCTGCGTTCTTCTTACGGTCATTCCAATTATTAATTTGAAGCGCAATCAATATCCCAATCACGACAAGGATGATTTCACCAATAGCGTAAAGCAAGTATTTACTGAATTTGTTTTCAGAGAGTAATCTGTGACGGATTTTTCGGATGAAATTTATCATTCAATTTTATTTAAATTCTCCGGCATAAGTGAAAGTGTTACATCAATTACGTCAATGGTATTTTGCAAATAGCCAATGGTAGCTCCTATGTTATCGCGGTTTAACATAAGTATTCTCCAAGCATTTGTTTCAATAAAAAAACGCTGCATATCCTCTACCTCAAGAATTTTCTTGAATTCAAATTGGGTGGCGTGAGACTCTATTAGCGGTAGCCATTGATTATTAAACACATACTCAATATCGGCTAAGGCCTTATTAGTGTGGTTTACCTTATCATCGTAATAAATACCTAAATTCTTTCTCAATGCTTGATTCGTTACAGTCTGAAGACCATTAGATTTGAGTGCTTCATATGAATTTGTAAGTGATTGAAACCTGCTAAAATGTACCACTTCTCCCAGCCAATGAGGAACACTGTCCATTTTTTTAGTCCTAAGACCATTATCTACGAGTTTCGCTGAGGCATCCAAAGCTTTTTGGTGCCAGGCTTTAATGTTTATAAGATTTGTACGATCCTGTATGAGATTTTCTTTTATTTGCGAAAGTGTTTCTTTTTCAAATGCACGATCTTTTCGCCTTTCATTCAAATTATTTATCTGAAGTGCGATAATTATACCAATAACTACTAAGACGATTTCACCAATCGCATAGAGCACATATTTACTGAATTTATTTTCAGTTAGTAATTTGTGTCGAATTTTTCGGAAGAATTTTATCACTAGCGATACATTTCTCTAAAGATATGATTTTTAATTCATTGGATTTTTAAAATAAAGATGGACAATTTATGTATACATTTAATGGCGTTACGGTGACAGCATACCAAATAACCAGAGTAGTGCCAGCGGTACTATGTATGTAAAAACCGTGACATATTATTTGTTGGTTAAAGAGAAAGCTTTTTAATTATGGAATCTCACGTTTTCCAGATCAACCAGACATAAAATCGTTATGCTTTGTTGTACTGTCGTTAGAACATCAATTATCATATAAATCTATTTCCTTGATAACATTTTCACCAACTTCATCAAGTTGGCCATATAAATCAATCATCCAATCAAACTGAAAAGCTGCTAAATTAATTACATTTCTATAGGATGCAGAGGAAGTGTATACTTTAAAATCTTCGTAATATTCAGATTGTGGTGTAGCTCTCAGGCTTAATGAATCCGGAGGTAAGAAGGCTGTTGCGAGAACCAACGATTTATCAAACTGAGAGGAAAGATAATTCTCTTGGCCTTTTAGATAACCATTATAACTTTCTTCATTTTGTGAAATGTCATCTACAAGTCGGTGGTACCGAATTAAAAGGGAATCGAGATTCGTATTGTTTATTTTACCGAAATAACTAGAATTTTTTAGCGCTTCATAGCCGTCGGTATTAGGTTTGAAATGAAAATCCATAAAGGCAGATCCGCAACCCATGAGCAGAAGCAGGTTTTCATCTTCCTTTTTATCTAGAATCACGGTTCTTGCTTTCTTACAAAGATCGCCAATATTTTTTCGATACTTGGTTAATGAATCTAACATGCGCATGTCTTCTTGGGTGTGTGCTTTTATCTTTCCCAGGTATTCCCTCAAAACTTTGTCATCTTTCTTTATCTGATTCCAATTGTTAATCTGTAGCGCGATCAAAATACCGATTACAACCAATAAGATCTCACCAATGGCATATTTCAAATACTTACCGGTTTGGCCTTCGCTTAGTAAGTCATATCTAATTTTTCTAAAGAATTTTAGCATGGGTAGTTCGTTTCTCTAAAGATATGATTTTTAATCGATTGGGGTTTCGATAGCATGGGTACAACGTTGAGCGTAGCGTGCACACCGCAATGGGCATGGACGCTACCCGTTACTGTGCGTAGCCTTAGTTAGAATATTTTTTCCTGCAAGAACACTCGTTATGTTCCTGTATGTATTTAATAGACTCTATACAAAGCTCTTTTAGAACCGGAATTTTGATGTCTGCAAGTTTGTTAACATAAATACAGGCTTTTCCCATTTTGAATTTTCCGAGGTCGGAAATGATCGAATTACTTTTTTCCGTGTCAGAATAAATATAGAGTGAAAAGGCAGCCTTTCTAGGGGAGAATCCAAGTATGGGAGCATCGCCTTCATGTCCGCTTTCGTATTTGTAATGATAACTACCGAAGCCGATAATGGTCGGTCCCCACATTTTGGGTGCTTCGCCCGTAATGTCTTGCAGTATTTTCAGCAATTCGTAACTATCTTTTTTCTTTTGTTCTGAGTTAGCAAATGCATTGATGAACTCGTAGACATTTGCGTCTGTTTCTTTCGTTTTCGTTTTTGCCATAACAATTGTTCTTAGGTGACACAACGAACTTGCACAACGTTCGTGACAGTCTGACGGTTGCGATTCGGAGCGGGTCACTGGACATAATCAGAAGCCGCCCGAACCTACCTTTCGGTACGGGAGGGCATCGGAGCGCTGTTTGTTTAAATGTTTCGGAAGTTAAGATAGCCAAATGGTGCAAGAAATTGTCAATCGAACCCTAAAACCGTCATCGTGGTTTTACATTGTTGTGTTATCGTTTTTTATATTCTTTAGTTCTTACCTTCGTTCAGTTCAGTACGTATCAATTTTATAATTGCTTCTATTTCATTGTGAAGATTTTTGCGGTACCCTAATGCCTCATTCGTGAGCACAGATTTGATCCCCATTAAGTTTCGAACTTTTGGTTGTGCCATAATCGCAATGTAGTCGTTTTCTGGACCTAATGAAATATTGTAATCAGGCATCTTATATTTTAGAAGCGGCAGGAAGTTCACATATTCCACACATATCTCATCAATTCTAATTTGATGGACGTTCATTCTATCCTGGATGAGTTTATCTAAATTATAAATATTAGCCTCTAAAACGCTCAGTCTTTCTCGAATGGAATCGTTTTGGACAAGTGTAATTTTCCCGGCATTTTTTAGATCGGAATACGTATTAATTACCGGAAATTTTATTTCAAAATCCCAAAATGCCTTATTGAAATATTCTCTGGTTCTATCCGTATTGCTTAAGATCGTTTTTATTGAATCAGTATGCAGTACGGTTTCGATAACATCAAGGTAGCTTTGCTCACTGGTGATATACGCTTCTGAATATTCTTTAGCAGCATTTAAATCTTCAAGTAATACATTTAGAATCTCTTTTTCAACATTTCCAATTTTCCTTTTTTCATTCCAATCATTAATCTGTAGCGCAATTAAAATTCCAATCACTACAAGTATAATTTCTCCAATGGCATAAAGCAAATACTTACTAAACTTGTTTTCAGCGAGTAATCTGTGACGGATTTTCCGGAAGAATTTGATCATATGCTATTTCCCGTAAACGCGGGAATCTGGTTAGTTTCGCTAAAGATATGATTTTTAATCATTTGATAGAATCAAATAATGAAGTAAACCGGTCCTGCTCAACCTTTGAGACGGTCTGACGGAGCTGATTCGGAGCGAGGCATTTTGCGTTAGCAATAGTGGGCAGCGCAGCAAGCGAATTAGACCTGCCTGCTGGCAGACAGGAGTGACGGCAATGCCGCTTGTGTTGTTTGTCGGTTAAAGATATAGTTTTTGTGAATTACAAACATCAAGTGTTTACGAAACTAGCTATAAAAGTTATACGGTGTTGTACACAGTATGACATCATTTTTTACACATTATTCCTTCTATCAGATATTCTTCACCATTTACGCTAGAAACAGATTGAAAACTACAGCAGGTAGAATCGATACTAACTATTTTTACAGTTACACCTCCATTTTCATTAACCATTCTTTCAGTTTCAGTAAGTGGTCGAATTGATGGATCGTACATTAAATGATAGCTACATTCATCAATCCATTTAATAATTCCATATCCGGGTTGAACTAAATAACCAGAATCCACGATCTCTTGAGGAATTTTAATAATTTCCTCGATTTGATTCATACCTGTTCTTGTTACTTTATATTCTATTGGAACAGGATTACTTGATTGGACTATAAATTCACCTTCTCTAAAGTTTTCACAATCAATATTCTGACAGAATAGTGTAAAACTTAGTAAAAAACTCAGCAAAACTAATAGGTTTCTTTTCATATTGTATACAACGGTTAAGGCTACCATTTCGGCGGGTCTGGCAGCGACTTCCGGAAACCGCGCAGCGGTTAGATCGGAGTGGGGAGTTGCGTAACCAAATCTATCCGAGTTGGTTTTTTGTTTCTTTAAATGTATAATTTTTCTTTCAATTAGTTCAGTCCCGCTGAAGGGTAGCCTATGTTGTAACCAGTTTTTTCGTTTGTTATTAGTCTATAGTTGTCAAAACTTAGTGGATAATCGAATAAGCAAATATCTATATACATTTATTGAACAAAATGGTTATTATTTTGGTCTATAGATTTTAGGGTTGAGTCCAATAATTGTAGTTAAAATTAAGATCAGTAGTATTATAAATCCGAGACCTAAATAAAAGGCTTTATAGTAATATTTTTTTAATCCCGTTTTTGGATCGACTTCATTCAAAATTTGTTCGTATGTAATTTTTCGTCCTTTGATTTTATATAAAATCAGTAAAAGAGTAGCTCCTATATATCCTGTTAGTAGCTGTCTTATAACGAAATTAAATAAATCGTTCACAAAATCTATTTTCAAAATTGGTTACAACTAGTTATATCTTCTATTTCCTTAACTTTTACAAGGCATGTCCTCAGTCTATCGTGCCTTTTGTTCGTACCCTATAAAAAACCCGACACCTACCGGAGGGTTCCGGCGGGATGTCGGGGAGTGGTTTAAAGATAGCAAAAATTTCAATAGGCCAATCGTCCGCATGAAAAGAGCAGGGCAGGCTGGGTTTTGGTTCCAGTAGACCACCAAGTAAGAAACCCACTGTGGGTACCGCATACCACCTGTATGCCACCCGAGGATCACCCGTGTTTAGTTCAAGGCTGCTCCCGGTCTATCCCCACTTTAACCCCACTTTAACCCCACCATAACCTCACCATGCTTCGGAGGAGTGATCAGTGAGACCGGTGAGTGGTGAAGGGTTATGTAAAGTGATTATGCCCCTTCTCGATACAATGCGCCTACGGCGCATCCCTCGAAACGACACTCTTAATATTATTCAACTTTCTTTTGCTGGTCCAAAAGAAAGTTGCAAAGAAAAAGACCTTCTATCCTTTTCTTAGGCATTTTGGAATGCTCCCGCATTCTAAACCACCGTAAAAACTGTGCGCTCCACGTTGTGGAGCTGAATCTCACAGCTTTTTACGCTTATGCTGAATAAAAGGATCCCTAAC